>CAZWPU010000001.1:0-44207 GCA_964635605.1 uncultured Bacteroidales bacterium
CTAAAAAATGATCAATGTGTGGATGGGTTATAAAAATAGCTTCAGGAATGCGATTGTAGTTTTGCAATAAATACTGTACTGTGCCATGCCCAGCATCTATCAAAAGTTCCCACTCAATTTCATCTTTCGCTGTATATTTTTTTTTAAAAAGAGAGCAGGATGCATTGGCCAAATCTATATACTCTTTTCTGTTATAAAAGGGATGATTTTGCCCCAATAAAACCGGCCAGGCATTACCTCGTCCATTAATTCTTAATTGCACCTGACTCATATCATTAACTGTTTAATTTATTAAAAATAAATGTACAAATTCCTAATGAAATAAAAAAGAGCCTGCTTAGCAAACAGGCTCTGAATGAGGTTTTTTATTATATTTTTAATCAACAATGGTCATCTCATCAATTAAATGAGTTGCTCCGGCATATTTATCGATTAAAAAAAGCACATAACGAATATCGACGGAAATATTTCTGCTTTGCCCAGGATCAAAAATCATATCGCTCATGATACCTTCCCATACACGGTCAAAATTTAATCCTATCAAATTCCCTTCGGCATCTAAAACCGGGCTACCCGAGTTACCTCCCGTAGTATGATTAGTTGCAAGAAAACAAACGGGTACTGTACCATTCACCTCATATCGGCCAAAATCTTTTTTCTGATAAACATCTTTTAACCGGGCGGGTACATCATAATCATAAATTTCCGGATTATCCTTTTCCATTACTCCATCAAGGGTCGTATAGTATTGATATTTAATTCCATCGCATGGGTAAGAACCACTAACCTCTCCATAAGAAACACGCATGGTAAAGTTTGCATCAGGAAACAAAATCTGGTCATCCTGCATTTCCATCAGGCCTTTCATGTAAGAACGATAAAGGGTTTGGGTAATAATGTTTAACGAATCGCGACTGGGTTTAATTGCTGATTGATATAACTGATTAAAAGATTGGAAGAACCGATAAATGGCATCATTTTCTAACTTATCCAGTTCATCCTTGTTATCCAAACTCAAAATTTCTTTCAATTCATCAGGGCTATCAAATACAGAGCTTTGATACAGGTTTTGAACAAATTCTTCATAATCACCTGAAAAATTTAACGAGGATAAATCGGGATGAAATTCACGGGAAACATTTTTATAGTACAAAGGCAGTAGCTGAGAAAAAATTTCACGGTCAATTATTTGCACATAATCTTTAAAAAATTGCTCATGCTGATCCTTCAGGTTTTCCAATTCTTTCTCAATTTCTTTTTTATCAGCATCCGAATCAATCATTTGAATAAGTTCATCAAACCGGGAAGCAAAACGAACAATTTCAACCGCCAAAATTGCTTCTCTATAATAATCGAATGCAATATCATACTTTTCCAGCTCGCTGTAAACATTTGAAAAATTTTCTAGTAATCCAACATATTCATTATGGCCTGATTCAGCCCATTTTCTGAATTGATATTCGAGTTCCATCTTCTTTTCAACGGCATTTAATCTTTCTAAACCTAGAATTTCCCCTTTCCATCGCTTCCATGAATTACTTACTCCTGCATTTTTGGATGCATACTTTATACGAATGGTATCATTGTTTTCCATGTATCTATTCATTACATCTAAACGGATATCACGCAATTCAATTTTATTAGGATTGCTTATATTTTTTATCCATTTAATTTCATCAGAAGTAACATATTGATATGTCCCTCCAGGATACCCGAGTACCATAGTAAAATCACCTTCGTTTATTCCTTTTATTGAAATTGGTAAATATTTTTTCGGTTTATAAGGAACATTTTCGGGTGAATACCCAGCGGGTTGATTATTCTTATCGGCATAAATTCTAAAAACAGAAAAGTCGCCGGTATGTCTTGGCCACATCCAATTGTCGGTATCACCGCCAAATTTTCCGATTGCCGAGGGCGGAGCACCTACCAAACGCACGTCTTTATATACTTCATAAACAAACAAAAAATATTGATTCCCATAATAAAACGAGCGCACGGAGGCATTATAATGGTTATCTTCTTCTGCCTGGTCCTGTATTATTTTACTATTTTCACGAATCTTTTCTTTTCGTTCTTCTTTGGTCATATCATCGGTAACTCCCTCCAGTGTTTTATCCGTAACATCTTCGATTCTTTTTAGAAAAGTAGCTGTTAATCCCGGATTAGGCAACTCTTCTTCTTGCGACATAGCCCAAAATCCGTCGGTTAAGTAATCATGTTCAACTGAGCTGTGTTGCTGTATTGCTCCATATCCACAGTGATGATTAGTGAGAATTAATCCCTGGTTAGATACTAACTCACCAGTACATCCACGACCAAAAATTACAATAGCATCCTTTAAACAGTCCTGGTTAATACTATATATATCCTCTGCAGAAAGTTTAAAACCTTTTTTCTGCATGTCTTCAATGTTATACTTTTCAATTAACAGCGGAATCCACATTCCTTCGTCGGCTGACGAAAATCTTAAATTCAATAAAAGCGTAACTAAAAGTAAGAGTACAATTTTTTTCATAATTCTATTCAGTAATATTTATAAATTGATCAAGTTCAGTATATAATTTTTGGATAGGTAAACCCATGACATTAAAAAAAGAGCCATTAATTTTTTCTACGCCAACATAACCTATCCATTCCTGAATACCGTAAGCACCTGCTTTATCAAATGGTTGATAATGATTAATATAGTAATCTATCTCGGCAAAAGTAAGCTTACGAAAATAAACGTCGGTTCGAGCAGTAAAAGATTGGGTTTTATCTTTGGATTTGATACATACACCAGTATAAACCTGGTGGCATTTTCCCGATAACTCTTTTAAAATTTTTATAGCATCCTCGTAATTGGCGGGTTTTTGCAGCACTTTATCCTTAAGCCATACAATAGTATCAGCCGTTATTATAATCATATCATCGTCAAGATCTTCGTCAAAAACCTTTGCCTTTTTCTTGGCAAGATATAAAGGTATTTGCTCACGAATAAGTTGTTGTGGATAAGATTCATCGATAAATCCTTTTTTTTTGATTTCAAAATCAAGACCGATTTCTTTCAACAGATAATGACGTCGAGGAGAATCAGAAGCAAGAGTAATATGATAATTTTCTATTCCAGGAATAAACATAAAAATAGTAAATTAAATGTGCTGTAAAATTAAATAATTAGCCACTAATGCATATAAAATACCTGCGAACATAATAGCTTTAGACAGATTGCTGGCAAAGTGATAATCCTTTCTTTCTTTTGCAACAAAAATTTTATACAACAGCATTAATAAGGGAATTATTAAAAATATACTAAAATATATTAATGTTATGATATCCTTCAAGAATCTAAAATAAACATAAATTAACGAAAACTCCGTTAAAAGGATAAAAGTAATAACAACTATTTTAGTATTCATTACTCCTAATACAATTGGCAAAGTATTTCTCCCATAAGCATTATCACCTTCAAAATCTTCAACATCTTTAATAATTTCACGAATTAAGGTTAATAAAAAGGCATAGAAAGAAAATGCAGTAACCCATAAAATAACATAGTTAAAGTTAGCTTTCAGCTCAATCATCAAGAGCCCATATTTTTCACGTAATAAAGGTATTTCAAATAATAAAACCATTAAAGGAACCAGAGCCGTTAGTAAAGCAACAATTACATTGCCAATTAAAAACTGACGTTTATACGTTGTAGAATAAAACCATAGAATTCCTGTAATCATTACAAAAACCAGTGTAAGAATAGGTAAACCGATGTAAAAAGAAATATATGCACCTAATCCGATACCAATGGTATTAAAAATAATATGTAGAAGAATAGCCCAACGCCGATTGAGTTTGCGTCCTAAAATTACTCTTTCCGGACGATTTAAAAGGTCCGTTTTTGTATCAAAATAATCGTTTATAACATACCCTGCTGCTGTAATTAATACCGTAGCCATTACCAAAAAGAAAAAATGTAGTTTGGAAAATTGTAATTCAAACTGGTTAACTTTTAATAGAGGCTTAATAATACCCCAACGCATTAAATATTGCGTTAAAACAATGATTAACAAATTTTTGTATCGTATAAGCCTTAAAAAATTCATCATAAATTAAAGATTAATCAAATTTTTTCCATTTCCCTTGTAAACGTAAAACCTGTTCGATTACATCGCGTACACAACCTCTTCCTCCAGGGAACGTAGAAATATATCTTGAAATAGATTTTATTTCTTCGGCAGCATCCGCCGGACATGTTGGCAATCCTGCAAAATTCATCACCTCATAATCCGGAAGATCATCCCCCATATAAAGTATCTCTTCGGGTTTAAGGCCATATTTAAAATAAAAATCTTCGAAATCATTTATTTTATCTCTTGAAGCCATATAAATATCGGTAATCCCAAGATATTGAAAACGTTTTTTTGTTGCTTGGGAATCGCCTCCTGAAATAATTCCAATAATATACCCCTGCTTTAATGCATAATTAACGGCATACCCATCTTTCATATTTACAGCTCTCACAAATTCTCCTCCGGGCTCAAGGTATATTTGTCCATCGGTAAACACTCCATCTACATCAAAAACAAAAGCTTTTATATTACGTAAATCTTCTTTAAAATTTGTCATTGGATAAAATTCAATCTTTTTTATTTAAGTTATAAATACTTTCGCTCACAAAACTATATATTTTTTCAAATTCGGGGTAATCTTTTAACATTTTCACATGCATATCAATCGTTTTTTTATCCTTACGCATTGCTGGTCCGGTTTGTGCATCTAGAGGATTCATTTCGTTTGCTTTTTTAGCGGTTTCATTAATTAATGGATGCAATAGGTTAAAATCAATATTATTTTCACCCAACAACTCAGAACCAATATTATACATATGATTCGTAAAGTTACACGCAAATACCGCGGCCAGGTGTAAAATTTTTCGTTTTTCGGAATTAATTAACTCTACTTTTTTACTTAGACTTTCAGCCAGGGCTAAAAGTTTATTTTCAGTTTCAGAGCTATTTGCTTCAATACAAATTGGAATCTCAGAAAAATCTAATGCTCTGCTTTTTGTGAATGTTTGTAACGGATAAAAAACCCCAAAATTATCAAAATAAGTTTCAAAAACACTCATTGGGACACTTCCGGCTGTATGGACAACTATTCCTTTTTGGATTTTCAAATTCCGGGCAATATCTTCAATAGCAGTGTCTTTAATAGAAATAATATAAATATCGGCATTATCCGGCAATGTTTCCAAACGAGTAGTATAGGGGGTATTTATTTTTTTAGCTAAGCTTTCAGCCGATTTTTCAGTTTGGCTGTAGATTTTTTTTATGCAATAACCAGCATTTTTTAAAGCTAAAGCAATGTGTGTAGCAACATTACCTGCTCCAATAATCACAATTCCATTTTTTTTGTGCTGTGAATAATCCATAAAAGATTGATTAAAAACATAAAATTAAACGAAAAATTCCAGCAATCAAAACATAAAAAAGAGGGTGTCCAAAAAGAAAAAAAGCAACGTCATTACGATGAGGAACGAAGAAGTAATCTTTTTATTCTCAGACCATTGAAATTTAAAGATTCCTTCACTTCGTTCGGAATGACTACTTTTTGGGCACCCTCTTTAATCTTCCAAAGAGCATATTAATAACAATACTTATTTTCTTCGATTAATTTATCAGCAATCCTTCTTCGAGTTTCTTTCACATTTACTCCAGGAACTTTTGTGTAAACCTGTACACCTTTAAGCATTTTTTCTGTATGATCCTCATCTTCGATAGAATAAATGGCATCCATGGCATGCTTATATATTTCTGCAGCTATTTCAAAAACATAAACATCAAGGATATCTTTATACAATTCCATATCCTCGGGTGTTTTCATGGATTCTAATTTCTTAATACGAAGCATGGTTGATTCAGCAACATATGTATGCATAATAATATCAGCAATACTATTGATTACTTCCTGTTCGTGAACTAATTTACGTTGATATTTATTTACAGCCGCTTCAATAAGCATTAGCGCTGTATTTTTAAAATTGCAAATAAAGAAAGATTTATCTTCGAAATAACCCTTTGGCTGGTAGTTATCGGTTAAATTTTCCAAACCATCGAATACTTCTTTTGCTTTATCAGATAGTTTGATAACTCCCTTTTGGCCACGTTTGATAATCGTATCAGCAATAAGGATACGATTAATCTCGTTAGTTCCTTCGAAAATACGGTTAATCCGAGAATCGCGATATGCTCTGTCAGCGGGCATTTCTGCAGAAAAACCCATTCCTCCCATTATTTGAACAGATTCATCAACAATATAATCTAATGCTTCAGAACCATAAACTTTCATAATAGCAGCTTCGGGAGCAAATTCAGCAAATCCTTCGATGCTTGCTTTTCCGTGCTCCATACCCTCTTCTTTATTAATCTCTGCAACGTCAGAAGCGTTCTTGCTGGCACGATAAACAGCCGACTCGTTGGTAAAAGATTTAATTACCTGTTCGGCTAATTTATGTTTAATGGCACCAAAATTAGCGATTAGTGACCCAAACTGTTTCCGTTCATTAGCATAATTTACTGATTGAGTAATCACTCGTTTACATGAACCAATTACATTAGCCCCAAGTTTCAGGCGGCCCATATGTAAAATATTAAGGGCAATACGAAAACCTTCGCCACGTCGTCCCAACAAATTCTCAACGGGAACTTTTACATCATTATAGAAAATTTGTACTGTTGACGAACCTTTAATACCCATCTTCTTTTCTTCGGGATTAATCACCACTCCATCCCACTTACTCTCAACAATAAAAGCGCTTTGAACTCTATCGTTATCGATCTTAGCAAAAACAGTTTGAATGTCTGCAAATCCACCATTGGTAATCCACATTTTCTGGCCATTTAAGATATAATGTTTACCATCTTCGGATAAAACCGCTTTTGTGGTACCTGCATTCGCATCAGAACCTGCATTAGGTTCTGTTAAACAATACGATGCAATCAATTCTCCTGAAGCCAGTTTCGGTAAATATCGTTGTTTCTGCTCATCGTTACCGTAATAAACCAATGGAAGTGTTCCGATTCCTGTATGCGCTGAATATGCAACAGCAAAAGAGTATCCTGCACCAATTTTATCGGCCGAAAGCATTGAAGTTACAATATCCTGCCCAAAACCTTCATATTCTTCAGGTACTGATATTCCTAACAGTCCTAACTCCCCGGCTTTTTGTAATATTTTCCGCATTAAACCAGGTTCTTTAGCATCAATACGGTCAAGGTTAGGAAATACTTCTGTTTCCAAAAAATCATCACAAGTTTGAGCAATCATTTGTTGCTCTTCGTCAAATTCTTCAGGTATGAAAATATCATTAGCATTCATTTCTTTAAGAAGAAATTCACCACCTCTGATTTTTAATTTGTGTTCCATTTTTACAAGATTTATTTTATAATTCTAATGATTGTTCAATTAATTCTGCAATATCGTAATTTTTAACTTCTTTTTCTTTATTTTTATATTTTAATCCGTCTGTCATCATTACCATACAATACGGACATGCAGTAACTACAATGTCGGCTCTGGTTTCAAGTGCATCTTCAATACGTTCAATAAACACTTCTTTATCCCCTTTTTCGGCTTCTTTAAACATTTGTCCGCCACCTGCACCACAGCATAAAGCAAAACTTTTATTCCTTTTCATTTCCACTTTTTTCGAAGGAATAGCTTCCAATACTTTTCTGGGAGCTTCGTACTCGCCATTGGCACGACCTAAATAGCATGGATCATGATATGTTAATGTTTTATTTTTAAATAAATCACTATTAATTTTCAGTTTCCCTTCTTTGATTAAATCACGTAAAAATTGAGTATGATGAATGACTTCGAAATTTCCACCGTAATCGGGATATTCATTCTTAAAGGTATTAAAAGCATGTGGGTCGCAGGTTAGGATTTTTTTTACTTCGTAACCGTTTAAAATTTCAATATTACTCATTGCCTGCATTTGATACAACATTTCGTTTCCGGCTCTTCGGGCAATATCTCCCGAAGATGACTCTTCAACACCTAAAACGGCATAACTAATATTCAAATGCGTTAGAATTTTCACAAATGAACGGGTTACTTTTTTATATCGATCGTCGAACGCACCGGCACTTCCAACCCATAAAAGATATTCGGGTTTTTCGCCATTAGCGAACAAATCGGCCATTACAGGAACTTTTATTTTACGTTTTTTTTCTGACATGATATTTATGTTTCGAACTTTAATTTATCAAAAAAATTTAAAATTAATTTTCATTAATATACAGCTCTTCGGCCCACAACATTCTGTCTTCTTGGGAAAATTGCCAGGGAGCACCGTTATTTTCAATATTATTAAAAATAGTATTTAATTCGCCCGGGGATGCTGCCTCTTCCATAACAAGGTAGCGTCTCAGCTCAACAATTAGGGTAGGATGATTAATATTTATAGGGCATTCCTGGGCACAGGCATTACAAGTGGTACAAGCCCATAACTCTTCTTCGGTGATATAATCCCGCAACAAAGCTTTTCCGTCATCATAGTTTGGATCTTTCACCTTCTTAGGCCCTTTTTGGTTCATGCGCGAACGAACATCCATAATAATTTTTCGTGGAGACAATTTTTTACCCGTAATATTAGCAGGGCAAACGGCAGTACAACGTCCGCATTGTGTACATGCAAGAGAATCGAAATAAGTTTTCCACAAAACATCTTCAATATCTTTGACGCCAAACCGTTCGGTTTGCTCCTCTTCACCTTCAGCAGGTTCCTGGAATGCGGCATTAGGATCCATCATTAATTTTACCTCTTTAGTAATGCTTTCCATATTGTCCAGTTTACCCAGAGGACCTAAACGGCTAAGAAATACATTTGGAACCGATAAAAACACGTGAAAGTGTTTTGAGTAAGGCAGGTAATTAGCAAAGAAAAAGATAAGTAAAATATGTACCCACCAATTTATCTCGTGGAGCACATACAATTTAGATTCAGACATTCCGGAAAACCAGCCGGCGATTATTTTACTTACAGGGAATACTCCATAAATTTCATGGCTTGTAGCTGTTGCATGTTGATAATAAAAAGTATTCATCCCTAACAGGGATATCATAAGTAAAAGAATTAATGTTAAAGCAATATTAGCATCAATATGGGTTTTGTGAGTCATCTCAATCCCGCTAAACCGTTTTACATGCAGGAAGATTCGACGGAAAAGAAACAACAAAATAGCCAGTGCAATAATAAGTGCAAAAATATCGCCCGATGCAATTATTACATCATAAACAATCCCCAAACCTTTCAAAACCCTTTCGGTACCGAAAATTCCATCAATAACCATTTCGATGCTACCGATAAGAATAACACAAAAACCCCAAAAAACCAAAGCATGTATAAATCCTAGTATTGGCCTTCTAAACATTTTGGTTTGCCCAATGGCAACTTTCATCATTAACATAAATCGCTTTCCAAAATTTCGAATAGGAAAACCTTTTTTGGTAAGCTTAAAAAAGGAAATTAATCTAAACACCGAATAAGTAAAAATTCCCAGGGTAATAATTAATGAAATTATAAACAGTATTTGTTTTAACATCATAGCTTTATGCTTTAAAATGAAAGGCAACAGATTTATTTTTGAAAAAAAACCTGTTGCCAGAAAATTCCAATAATATCAAATATTTTTTATTTTGCTTTTGCTTCTTTAACCGCATCAATAAATTCAGGCAACACTTTTAATGCATCGCCAACAATGCCATAATCAGCAGCTTCAAAAATAGGTGCATCTTTATCGTTATTAATGGCTACAATATATTTGGAGCCACTAACACCAGCTAAATGTTGAATAGCACCTGAAATACCAACAGCAAAGTAAAGATTAGGAGCAATAATCTTCCCTGTTTGTCCGGTATGTTCTTCGTGCGGACGCCATCCTTCGTCGGATACAGGACGTGAACAAGCAGTAGCACCATTAAGCAGGCCTGCAAGCTCTTCTATTGGCGCCCAGTTATCAGGCGACTTCATCCCGCGACCACCAGAAACAACAATTTCAGCATCGGTTAATAGTAACTGTCCTGTTTGTTTTTGTTCATCCTTAACTTGTGTTTTTATCTCTCCAATTTGTGCATCAAATTGTTCAATTGATGCATCTTTAGCATTCTCAATTAACTCGAACGAATTTTGTGCCATGGTTAAAATCTTAACATCTGATTTAAGCACAACATTTGAAAAAGCTTTTCCCGAGAATACTTTTTTATAAATGATAAACGGCTCAATGCTTGTGGGTAATTTTGTTACCGCAGAGCCAAGTCCGGCCTTTAATTTAACTGAAAGCCTGGGAGCCAGCGCTTTACCCATATTATTATGAGCTATAACCAAAACTTTAGCCTCTTCTTTTTCGGAAACTTGTGCAATAACAGAAGCGTAAGCCTGATTGTCCAATACCTTTAATTGATCGTTGTTTACAGCAACTACCTTATCGGCGCCATAGTTACTTAATTTTTTCAATTCATCTTCCTGTACATCACCAATTGATAATGCTACGGTTTGGGTATTTAGCATTTCTGCAACTTTGCTTGCATAGGAAACCAATTCGAAGGATAACTTCTTAAATTTCCCATCCCAATTTTCTGTAAATACTAATACTGACATATCTTAGTTTTATTAAATTCTTAATTAATTATTATTTATTTTATTAAAGAACTTTGGCTTCATTTTGAAGCATATCCACCAATTCTTTAACATTTTCAGGTTCAACCATTTTACAAGGAGGTTTTGGTTGTGGCAACTCGAATTCAACAAATTCGGTTAAAGCCTCAACATCAACTGGTTGAACAACATTTAAGGGTTTTTTCCGTGCCATCATAATTCCACGCATTGCTGCAATCATTGGTTCTTTGGCAATACCCTTTTGTACTATCGTTACAACCGGAAGTTCTGAAACAACCTGGTCGTGCCCGCCATCAATATCGCGAGTAATGGTAAGCTCACCATTCTCTAAATTAACTGCAGAAACAGCTGATACAGATGGGAATTCTAAAAATTCCGCTAACATACCTCCCCCTGCTGATCCATTATAATCACTGGATTCGATACCTGCAAAAATAATATCGTGCGGATTATTTTTAACGTATTCAGCAATTTGTGCTGCAACAAAATATGCATCTTTTGGTTCTGCATCAATTCGAACTGCATCGTCGGCTCCAATAGCTAATGCTTTTCTAATGGTTGGTTCGGCATCTTTTCCGCCAACAGTAATTACCGTTATATTATCAATCGAATTTGCAGCATCCTGTTTTAATTGAATTGCCCTGGTTAATGCAAGCTCATCCCAGGGATTAATAATCCATTGTACTCCGGTGGTATCAAAAGCTGTATTATCATCTACAAACTTTGCTTTTGTTGTAGTATCCGGAACATTACTTAAGCAAACTAGAATTTTCATTTAATTACTATTTAAGTTAACAATTCTATTATTTTAACAATTATTGTGATTCGAAAAAATGTACATTTGGTATTCAAGGTAAAAATACTATATTTCAAAATACTGGATTTAGAAAATTTCAATCACATCCAATACAATCTAAAAAACTATTTTCACTAACAAGTTGGCAAATATAAAAATAGTTGCTTTACAAAACAAGAAACCAAATTTACTAATAATTATACAAATATGTATATAATATGCCATTTGATTAAAATCTGTTTAAAATAACAAAAAAAATTCTTTTTTAAGTTTGATACTTGTTAAGTTTGCATTACTTTGAATCAATTCATAAAAACATGCCTTTTAAGAATATAATTAAGTCCCTTGGTCCGGGATTATTGTGGGCAGGGGCTGCCATTGGGGTATCGCACTTGGTGCAATCTACACGTGCCGGTGCCATTTACGGTTTTCAATTAGTGGGTATTATTTTACTCATCAACTTATTGAAATATCCTTTTTTTGAATTTGGCCCAAGATATGCATCTGCAACGGGTGAAAGTTTACTGCACGGATACAAACGATTAGGAAAATGGGCAGTAGTATTATATCTGTTGTTAACTATTGCCACGATGTTTACACTTCAGGCAGCCATAACGGCTGTTACTGCGGGACTATTTTCTTTTGTTTTTCCAAATACATTTAATATGGTTACCTGGTCGGTAATTATTTTAACGATTGCAACAATCATTGTAGCTTTTGGGAAATATTCATTTTTAGATAAAATCATTAAATTCATTATTATCATATTGGCATTATCAACAATTATAGCTGTTGTTTCTGCTTCTACCAAAGGATTTAATCCCAATCCTGAATTTGCCGCTACTTTTAACTGGAGTTTTGGAGATCTTGCCCTATTAATTGCATTTGCCGGCTGGATGCCTTCAGCCATTGACATTTCGGTGTGGCATTCCTTCTGGTCGGTAGCCAAAAGAAAACAAGGGAAACATATCCCATCGGTTAAAGAATCATTGTTTGATTTTAATGTTGGCTATATCGGGACTGTAATTTTATCTATAGGTTTTTTATCTTTGGGAGCATTAGTAATGTATGGTACAGGTAGTACCTTTTCTGAAAACGGAACGATGTTTGCTGGACAGTTAATCCATTTATTTACAACCAACTTGGGCAGTTGGGCCTATATTTTTATTGCTGTGGCTGCATTAACCACCATGTCGAGTACAACGCTAACCTGTTTAGATGCTTACCCAAGAGTGTTAAAACCAGCGACCGAACTTTTGTTTCCTAAATTGAAAAAGAACGATAGCGATAACTGGAACTGGTTATCATGGATGTGGTTAATAATACTGCTTTCCGGGACAATAGTTATTCTCTTATTCTTTCTGAAAGGAATGAGTTTTCTGGTTGATTCAGCCACCACATTATCGTTTTTAACCGCTCCGGTTTTGGGGTACCTAAATTTTAAAGCAGTAATGGGAAAAAACGTTTCTGAAGATCACAAACCGAAACGTTGGCTCAGAATTTTATCATGGGTGGGGTTAGTAGTATTAACAGCCGTAGGAATATATTATTTAATCTGGAAACTTCTCATTCTGTAATCTGTTTCTATCGTCAATATCAGCCCTACGAGGGTTTAAACCCTCGTAGGGCTCTATTGTCATATGGCGTTATCTCATTTAGAATTTGCTAAATCGCCAAAAATGAATAAATTTAGGCTTCAATTAATAAAAACATCTCCCGATGAATTTGCTGACTTTCCTTATTTCAAATTTTAAACTACTGAGCCAACTATTTTTTATGGCAATTATCGTTACTTCCATTATTGTTTCCCTAGTTATTCTACTTGAAAACCGGAATCCAATAAGGGCCTCAGCACTTATCCTTTTACTTTTTACTTTACCTGGAATTGGTTTATTAATTTATTTCTTTTTGGGAAGAGATTACCGCAAAAGAAAGATGTTTGAAGCTAAAAAAGATTCCGACAGGGATATTATTCGTAAGCTAAAAGAGCAAATAAGAAGCAGTTCGGAGGAGTTAATCAAAAAAAATTATGATATTTTGGGCAATAAATCACTACTTGCTAAAATGCTTTTAAACGATAATTATTTTGGTCTTACAGAACACAATCAATTAAATCTACTAATCAATGGTGAACAAAAATTCCCGCAGTTATTCAGTGCTTTAGAAAATGCAAAAGAGCACATTCACATCGAATATTTTATCATAGAAAACGGTTTTTTATTTAAACAGTTCAAGTCAATTTTAATCAAAAAACGCATTGAAGGAGTTTCTATACGAATTATTTACGATGATTTCGGCTCACGCCATTTAAAAAACAAAAGTATTAACGAATTGAAAAAGGCCGGGATTGAAATTTATCCTTTTTATAAAACCTATTTCCCTTACATGGCAAACCGTATTAATTACAGAAATCACAGAAAAATTGTTGTAATTGACGGAAAAACAGGTTTTATTGGAGGTTTAAATTTGAGTGATAAATACACAAACAATCTATCATCAAAAAAATCTTTTTACTGGCGCGATACTCATTTAAAAATTGAAGGCCCTGCTGTTCGTTATTTACAATATATTTTCCTTCTCGATTGGCAATTTTCATCAGATCAAACTTTACTGTATAATTCGCTGTTCTTTCCCAATTTAAAAAATAATGATAATGGAAAACTGGTACAAATCATTTCAGGCGGTCCTGATTTATTAAGGGAAACAGTAATGACTGCATATTTTAAAGCCATTGTTGATGCCGAAAAAGAATGTTATATAACCACCCCTTATTTTATTCCCAGTCAGGGAATAATTACAGCCATTAAACAAGCTGCATTGAGTGGAGTTGACGTTCGATTATTGGTCCCCGGAAAATCTGACTCGTGGCTTCTGAATTCTGCATCAAATACTTACTATTACGATCTTTTATCGTCAGGAGTTAAAATATTCAGATATAAAAAGGGGTTTGTCCATGCCAAAACCATAGTTATTGATAACAATTTGAGCATTGTCGGCTCTGCCAATATGGATTACCGTAGCTTTGATTATAATTTCGAAGTTAATGCAATTATTTATGATCCAGATTTTAACAATGAAATAAAACATCAATTTTTAAAAGATCTGGAAGAAAGTGAACAAATAACCCAAGAAGAATGGGAAAACTGTCCTTTACGAGTAAGATTAAAAGAATCCATAGCAAGACTATTGTCACCCATATTATAAAACAAAAAAACCATCCCTTAAAAGAAAGAAATGGTTTTTAATTTTAAAAAAATTTATGCTTGAGCTGTAGGCCCACCAAAATTCATTGGCATTGAGGCTCCTCCTCCATCAGAATTTTTTATTGGACCATGCATCTTTTCAAATTTCTCTAAATTATCTTTCAATGCATTAAAAAAACGTTTAGCATGTTCGGGGGTAAGAATAATTCTAGATTTAACCTCCGCTTTAGGAACTCCGGGCATTACCCTTACAAAATCAAGTACAAATTCAGCACTTGAATGGGTAATAACCGCTAAATTTGAATAAACACCCTGCGCAACATCTTCTTTTAAATCAATGTTTATCTGACCTTTATGTTGTTTTTTTTCGTCTTCCATGATTAATAATTATTTTGTACAAATTTTATTCACGTTCTTTGGCCGACATTAAATCATCGTATTCTTCTTTTGAACCGACAATAATTTTATCATAATCACGCAATCCAGTACCTGCGGGAATCTTGTGTCCAACAATAACATTCTCTTTCAATCCTTCAAGTTTATCTATTTTACCATGAATTGCAGCTTCGTTAAGAACTTTTGTTGTTTCCTGGAACGAAGCAGCAGACATAAAGCTCTTCGTTTGAAGCGCTGCTTTTGTAATACCTTGCAGCACCTGGCTTGAGGTTGCAGGAACAGCATCTCTTGCTTCAACAAGTTTAAGATCTTTACGTTTAAGAATTGAATTTTCGTCTCGCAATTTACGTGCTGTAACAATCTGTCCGGATTTAAATATTTGTGAATCGCCTGGATCGTTAATCACATTCTTATCATAAATCCAGTCATTCTCATCCATAAATACCCACTTATCAACAACTTGTTTTTCAAGGAATTTGGTATCTCCCGGATCTTCAATAATTACTTTACGCATCATCTGTCGAACGATTACTTCAAAGTGTTTATCGTTAATCTTAACACCTTGTAATCGATAGACTTCCTGAACCTCGTTCACAATATATTCCTGAACTTTTGTTGGTCCTTTAATAGCCAAAATATCAGAAGGTGTAATTGCTCCATCAGACAATGGAATTCCAGCACGTACATAATCATTTTCTTGTACAAGAATTTGTTTTGATAGTGGTACAAGATATTTCTTAACTTCACCGGTTTTCGATTTAATAATTATTTCACGGTTACCGCGTTTAATTTTACCAAAAGCAACCTCTCCATCGATTTCAGAAACAACAGCAGGGTTGGATGGGTTTCTAGCTTCGAAAAGTTCAGTAACTCGTGGTAAACCTCCGGTAATATCACCTGATTTTCCTACGGCTCTTGGTAACTTCGCTAATATCTCACCCGACTTAACTTCCTGTCCGTCATCGATACTTATATGCGCACCTACTGGAAGGTTATATGTTTTTATAATTTCTCCATCTTTACCAATTAATTTGGCTGTAGGATTTTTCTTTTTATCCCGGGTTTCAATAATCACTTTTTCTTTAAAACCAGTTTGTTCATCCGATTCTTCTTTAAAGGTTATCCCTTCAATAAGATTTTCGAAAGATAATTTTCCGGTTGCTTCAGAAATAATTACCGCATTATATGGATCCCAATCACAAATCATCGTCCCTTTCTTAACAGTATCACCATTCTTAATATAAAGTCTGGAACCATAAGGAATGTTATGAGTAGAAAGAACAATTCCTGTATTTTTATCAATAATACGCATTTCGGCCAATCGACCAATAACGATATCTATTTTTTTACCATCCTCGTCTTTTTCAACCGTTCTTAGCTCGTCAATTTCAATAGTACCATCATATTTTGCAACAATGCTTGAATCAGCTGCAATATTAGAAGCTGTTCCTCCTACGTGGAATGTTCTTAAGGTTAGCTGTGTACCTGGTTCTCCAATGGATTGAGCTGCAATAACGCCAACAGATTCACCTTTTTGAACCATTTTACCGGTTGCAAGGTTTCTGCCATAACATTTAGCACAAACACCATTTTTAGATTCACAGGTTAATACCGAACGAATTTCAACCTGCTCAATTGGTGATTCTTCTATTTTTTTAGCAATATCTTCGGTAATCTCCTCTCCTGCTCCAATAATAAGCTCGCCAGAAAGTGGATGGTAAACATCATGCACCGTTGTTCTACCCAGTATTCTTTCAAATAATGTTTCAACCACCTCTTCGTTTTTCTTAATGGCTGTTGCTACCAAACCTCGCAATGTTCCACAATCTTCTTCTGTAATAATAACATCTTGTGACACATCAACCAAACGACGAGTAAGGTAACCAGCATCGGCTGTTTTAAGGGCTGTGTCGGCCAAACCTTTACGCGCACCGTGGGTTGAAATAAAGTACTCAAGTACGGAGAGCCCTTCTTTAAAATTTGAAAGAATCGGATTTTCAATAATTTCAGAACCTGAAGTACCAGATTTTTGTGGTTTTGCCATCAATCCCCTCATTCCGGATAACTGACGAATCTGTTCTTTAGAGCCCCTCGCACCAGAATCGAGCATCATATATACCGAATTAAATCCTTGATTATCGGTAGTTAACTTTTTCATTAATGTTTGAGTTAACTTAGCATTAATATGCGTCCAAATATCAATAATCTGGTTGTAACGTTCATTATTAGTAATGAAACCCATATTATAATTATTCAACACCTCTTCAACCTGCTCATATCCATCATTAACAAGAATCTCTTTCTCTTTGGGAATAATTACATCGTCAAGGTTAAAAGACAAACCACCACGGAATGCCATTTGATAACCAAGATGTTTAATATCATCTAAAAATTTAGATGTTACATCGGTACCTGTTTTCTTCAATACTGTACCAATAATATCTCTAAGTGATTTCTTCGTTAATAATTCATTGATATAACCAACTTCTTTTGGTACAAATTGGTTAAAAATTACACGTCCAACAGTAGTTTCAATTATATGATTTACTGGCTTGCCATCAACTATATCATCAACTTTTACTTTTATACTTGCATGTAAAGCAACGGCACCCTCGTTGTAAGCAATAGTTACCTCTTCGGGAGAATAAAATTTCAGTCCTTCACCTTTTACTCCGGCTCTTTGTTTCGTAATGTAATATAAACCAAGCACCATATCCTGTGAAGGTACTGTAATTGGCGCTCCATTAGCCGGATTAAGAATGTTATGCGAAGCCAACATCAACATTTGGGCTTCAAGTATAGCTGCATTTCCTAAGGGTAAATGAACAGCCATCTGGTCACCATCAAAGTCGGCATTAAATGCTGTACAAGCTAATGGATGCAATTGAATTGCTTTACCTTCAATTAATTTAGGTTGGAATGCCTGGATACCAAGTCGGTGCAATGTTGGAGCACGGTTAAGCATTACAGGATGTCCTTTAAGCACATTTTCCAAAATATCCCAAACGACCGGGTCTTTTCGATCAACAATTTTTTTCGCTGATTTTACCGTTTTTACAATCCCTCTTTCGATTAATTTTCTAATTACAAAAGGTTTATAAAGCTCAGCGGCCATATCTTTGGGCAAACCACATTCGTGTAATTTCAATTCCGGACCAACCACAATTACCGAACGTGCTGAATAATCGACACGTTTACCTAATAAATTTTGTCGGAACCGACCTTGTTTCCCTTTCAAACTGTCACTTAAAGATTTAAGCGCTCTGTTTGAATCTGTTTTTACAGCATTTGATTTTCTTGAGTTATCAAACAATGAATCAACTGCTTCCTGCAACATACGTTTTTCGTTACGTAAAATAACTTCAGGAGCTTTAATTTCAATTAATCGTTTGAGTCGATTATTTCTGATAATAACTCTACGATAAAGATCATTCAGGTCAGATGTAGCAAATCTTCCGCCATCAAGAGGAACAAGCGGGCGCAATTCAGGAGGAATTACAGGCACGACTTTAACAATCATCCATTCGGGTCGATTTATTCCTTTAGAAGCACGGAATGCTTCAACAACCTGAAGTCTTTTTAATGCTTCGTTTTTACGTTGCTGAGAAGTCTCAGTATTAGCTTTATGACGAAGGTCATAAGATAATTCATCCAAATCAATACGTTCTAACAATTTATAAAGAGATTCAGCGCCCATGTCAGCGATAAACTTATTTGGATCTGAATCATCTAGATATTGATTATCTTTGGGTAAAGTCTCTAAAATATCAAGATATTCTTCTTCAGTTAAAAAATCAAGGTATTTAACACCATCTTCAGCTTTAATACCCGGATTAATAACTATATATCTTTCGTAATAAATAATTGAATCCAGTTTTTTGGTTGGAAGTCCTAAAAGATATCCGATTTTATTTGGCAATGATTTAAAATACCAAATATGAGCTACGGGAACAACCAACGATATGTGTCCCATTCGTTCTCTTCGAACTTTTTTCTCTGTAACCTCTACACCACAACGGTCACAAACAATTCCTTTATATCTGATTCGTTTGTATTTACCACAATGACATTCATAATCTTTGACAGGGCCAAAAATCCTTTCACAAAACAATCCATCACGCTCGGGTTTATAAGTCCTGTAATTTATAGTCTCGGGTTTTAAAACCTCTCCACTTGAACGTTCAAGAATTTCTTCCGGAGAAGCTAAACCTATAGAGATTTTTGTAAAATCACTCTTTACCTTATTATCTCTTCTGAATGACATATATTGAAAATTAAATGGTATATAAAATAATAAAAATATATGAATGTTGGGATAAGTTCCCAACATTCATTAAAATATCTAATCGAGATTTACGCTTAAACCTAATCCTCTTAACTCATGTAACAATACATTGAGCGATTCGGGTATACCAGGCATAGGCATTGGCTCTCCTTTAACTATCGCTTCGTAAGCTTTAGCTCTTCCGTTTACATCGTCAGATTTCACGGTTAGGATTTCCTGCAATACATTAGATGCACCGAAAGCCTCTAGTGCCCAAACTTCCATCTCACCAAAACGCTGGCCTCCAAATTGAGCTTTACCACCCAATGGCTGTTGTGTAATTAATGAATAAGGGCCGATTGAACGTGAGTGCATCTTATCTTCAACCATATGACCTAACTTAAGCATATAAATTATACCTACAGTTGCCGGTTGATGGAATCGTTCACCTGTTCCTCCATCAAAAAGATACGTTTTACCATAGGCAGGAACTTCAGCCTTATCGGTATATTCTGTTATTTGTTCTAGTGTAGCTCCATCAAAAATAGGTGTGGCAAAATTAACACCCAGTTTCTTTCCAGCCCAACCAAGAACCGATTCGTAAATTTGTCCAAGGTTCATCCTTGAGGGTACACCTAATGGATTTAGTACAATATCAACCGGTGTTCCATCTTCAAGGAAAGGCATATCTTCAGCTCGAACAATCTTAGCAACAATACCTTTGTTTCCATGACGGCCTGCCATTTTATCTCCAACAGTTACTTTTCGTTTTTTGGCTATATAAACTTTTGCCATTTGAACAATACCTGTTGGTAGTTCATCACCAATAGTTACATTATATTTCTTACGCCTTAAATGAGCATCAATCTCTTTACGTTTAATAATATAATTATGTAACAATCTTTTGATGATTTCATTCTTATTTTTATCGGTTGTCCACTTATTAGGATTAACATTAATAAAGTCTATATCCTGTAACATTTTAATGGTGAACTTGGTTCCTTTTGGAATAACATCAACATTGTAATAATCTTTTACTCCCTGCGATGTTTTTCCATTGACAAGAATGAATAATTTATCGATTAATTTATTGGTTAATTGCTCTACTTTCAGGGCAAATTCTTTATCTATTGCCTCAAGCTCCAGTTTATCAGCATTTTTCGATTTCTTATCTTTTAATGCTCTAGAGAATAGCTTTTTATTAATAACTACTCCTTGTAATGATGGTGAAGCTTTAAGCGATGCATCTTTAACATCCCCTGCTTTATCACCAAAGATAGCACGTAATAATTTTTCTTCTGGTGATGGGTCAGATTCTCCTTTTGGTGTAATCTTACCAATTAAAATATCACCAGGTTTTATGTGAGCACCAATTCGAATTAAACCGTTTTCATCTAAATCTTTGGTAGCTTCTTCGCTAACATTAGGAATATCAGAAGTTAATTCTTCAAGGCCACGTTTAGTATCACGTACTTCCAATAAATACTCATCTATATGGATTGATGTAAACACATCATTTTTAACAACATGCTCGGAGATTACAATAGCGTCCTCAAAGTTATATCCTTTCCATGGCATAAACGCCACTTTAAGATTTCGTCCTATGGCTAATTCACCATCATCAGTTCCGTATCCATCTGTTAAAACCTGTCCTTCAACCACTTTTTGTCCTTTACGAACAATTGGTTTTAAATTAACACAAGTATTTTGATTTGTTTTTGCAAACTTAGGGAGTCGATATCGTTTTATATCATCATCGAAACTAACAAATTTTTCTTCTTCTGTTCGGTTGTAACGAATAACGATCTCTTCAGCATCAACATAGTCTACAACACCTTCTCCTTCAGCAACAATTTGTATTCTTGCATCATTTACTACATGTTCCTCCAAACCCGTTCCAACAATTGGAGCTTCGGGTTGTAATAAAGGAACAGCCTGACGCATCATATTTGATCCCATTAATGCACGGTTTGCATCATCATGTTCCAGAAATGGAATTAATGAGGCTGCAATAGATGCAATTTGATTGGGAGCAACATCCATAAGATCAACTTCTTCAGGAGTAGCTAATGGATAATCAGCTTCCAGCCTCGACTTAATTCTTGGATTAATAAATTTACCAAGTTCATCAATCGGGGCGTTTGCCTGGGCAATAGTAATTCCTTCTTCTTCTTCGGCACTTAAGAACAGAGCATCTCCGCTTAAATCAACTTTACCTTCGGTTACTTTTCGATAAGGTGTTTCAATAAATCCTAAATCATTAATTTTAGCATAAACACATAACGAAGAAATTAACCCGATATTAGGACCTTCAGGAGTCTCAATAGGACACAAGCGGCCATAATGGGTATAGTGAACATCTCGCACTTCAAAACCGGCTCTTTCTCTAGAAAGTCCACCTGGTCCTAATGCTGACAAACGTCGTTTATGAGTCATCTCACCTAATGGATTGGTTTGATCCATAAACTGAGACAGCTGGTTTGTACCAAAAAATGAATTGATAACGGATGATAGTGTTTTGGAATTAATTAAATCAATTGGGGTAAACACTTCGTTATCACGCACGTTCATTCTTTCCCGAATAGTACGTGCCATTCGGGCTAAACCAACACCAAATTGATTGGATAATTGTTCACCTACAGTACGAACCCTACGATTACTTAAGTGATCGATATCATCCACATCTGTTTTTGAGTTAATTAGCTCAATCAGATATTTTATAATTTGAATAATATCCTCATTGGTAAGAATCTTGGTTTCAATAGGTGTATCGATATTTAATTTTTTATTCATCCTGTAACGACCAACATCACCTAAGTCGTATCGTTTATCAGAGAAGAATAATTTTTCAATAACATCGCGAGCTGTAGATTCATCGGGTGGTTCTGCATTACGTAATTGTCTGTAAATATGCAAAACAGCTTCTTTCTCCGAGTTACAAGGATCTTTTTGAAGTGTATTATATATTATTGCATAATCAGACATATTCTGATCTTCTTTATGCAATAAAATTGTTTTGGCTCCAGAATCTACAATTTGTTCCAGATGTTCATTTTCAATAACAGTTTCACGATCAATAATCACTTCATTTCTTTCGATCGAAACCACTTCACCGGTATCCTCGTCAACAAAGTCTTCTACCCATGACTTAAGTACACGGGCAGCAAGTTTTCTACCGACATATTTTTTTAAACCCGATTTAGAAACTTTAACTTCATCCGCTAAATTAAAAATTTCAAGAATATCCTTATCGCTTTCATAACCTATAGCACGAAGAAGCGTGGTAACAGGTAATTTCTTTTTTCGATCAATATATGCATACATCACATTATTGATATCGGTAGCGAATTCAATCCATGATCCACGGAAGGGAATAATTCTTGCGGAATATAATTTTGTTCCGTTTGCGTGCAAACTTTGACCAAAGAATACTCCTGGAGAACGATGCAGCTGAGAAACAATAACACGTTCAGCTCCATTGATAACAAATGAGCCTCTATCGGTCATGTATGGCACGGTTCCAAGATATACATCCTGAATTACTGTATCAAAATCCTCATGTTCGGGATCAGTACAGTATAATTTAAGTTTCGCTTTTAAGGGTACACTAAAAGTTAATCCACGCTCAATACACTCTTCGATACTATATCTTGGTGGATCAATATAATAATCCAAAAATTCTAATACAAAATTATTTCTTGTATCAGTAATAGGAAAATTTCCACTAAATACCTGATAAAGACCTTCTTTTTTTCTCACTTCAGGAGTAGAATTTAACTGAAAGAATTCTTTAAAAGATTTTAATTGTACTTCTAAAAAATCAGGATAATTTAACTGATTTTTAGTAGAAGCGAAACTAATACGTTTGTTTGTAATATTTGAAGACATTGACTTAATAAATTAATTGAACTCAAACACTTAATATAATAAAAAGGCTTAGAATCCCCTTTTTAAGGATCCTAAAGCCTACAAGTTAGTATGTTAGGTCAATCCTACTTAAGTTCAACTTCCGCTCCTGCTTCTTCTAATTGTTGTTTTAATGATTCAGCTTCTTCTTTCGATATGCCTTCTTTAATAGCTTTTGGTGCGCTATCTACTACTTCTTTAGCTTCTTTTAATCCTAAACCAGTTAATTCTTTAACTAATTTAACGATTTGTAATTTAGCACCTCCTGGAGCTTTTAAAACAACATCAAATTCAGTTTTTTCAGCTTCTCCACCAGCTTCTGCACCAGCTGCAGGACCTGCTACAGCTACAGCTGCAGCTGCAGGTTCGATTCCATATTCTTCTTTTAATATGTCTGCTAACTCATTAACATCTTTTACAGTTAAGTTAACTAACTCTTCTGCAAGCGCTTTTAAATCTGCCATTTTTACTTATTTTTTAAAATTTAATATTACTACTTTTTTTATTCACTTTTATTTGAAAGTGTTTCTAAAACACCTGTCAGGGTATTACCCCCTGATTTTAATTGAGAAATTACATTCTTCATTGGAGATTGTAATAATCCAATAAGATCACCTAGTAATTCTTCTTTAGATTTAACGTTTACTAATGTTTCTAATAAATTATCCCCTAAATAAACAGACTCTTCAACATAGGCTGCTTTAATAACAGGTTTTTTAAATTTCTTACGAAATTCTTTAATCATTTTAGCCGGAACATTTCCGGTTTCAGTAAACATTATTGCAGTTGGCCCCTTCAAAACATCATAAAGTTCATCTACCTGAAATTCAGATTGATCTAATGCTCTTTTAAGAAGGGTATTCTTAACAACCAACATTTGAATATTATTCTCAAAACATTTCCTTCTTAACAAACTTGTACTTTCAGCATTTAATTCGCTGGTATCTGTTACGTAAAAATGTGTTGAATTATTTAATTGTTCAACCAGGTTGTTAACAATGATCTCTTTCTCTTCGCGTTTCATAATCAATATTTTTTACTCTGAATTGTCGAAATTGGACTTAAACAGATTTTGGGTCAATTTTAATACCGGGACTCATCGTACTTGAAATGTAAAGGCTTAGAATATAAGTACCTTTAGCTGCAGCAGGTTTTAATTTATTAACCGTAGCCATAAATTCACGTGCATTTTCAGCTAATTTTTTAGGTTCAAAAGATACTTTTCCTACCGATGAATGAATAATTCCATATTTATCCACCTTAAAGTCAATTTTACCTTTTTTTACTTCTTCAATAGCCTTTCCCACTTCCATGGTAACGGTACCTGTTTTTGGGTTTGGCATTAAACCTCGTGGCCCAAGAATACGACCTAATTGTCCAACTTTAGCCATTACAGGAGGCATAGTTATAACTACATCAATATCTGTCCATCCTCCTTTAATTTTATCCACATATTCGTCTAAACCAACATAGTCGGCACCAGCAGCTTTTGCTTCTTCTTCCTTATCAGGAGTTACAAGAGCCAAAACTTTTAATGTTTTTCCGGTACCATGAGGTAATGTTACTACACCTCGAACCATTTGATTCGATTTTCGTGGATCGACACCCAATCGTACATTAAGATCAACTGAAGCATCAAATTTAGTTGTTGAAATTTCATTCACTAATTTTGTCGCCTCGTCAAGGGTATAACTTTTACCAATTTCGATCTTTTCAAGGGCAATCTTCTTATTTTTAGTAAGTTTTGTCATAACTTCTTTCGAAATATTATTGTTTATTCTTTACCTGGAAATTTACCTTTAACAGTAATCCCCATACTTCTGGCAGTACCAGCAACCATTCTCATAGCTGATTCAACCGTAAATGCATTCAAATCCTTCATCTTTTCTTCGGCAATTGTTTTTACCTGATCCCAGGAAACAGAAGCAACTTTTGTTCTGTTCGATTCGGGCGATCCGGATTTTAATTTAGTCATTTCTAACAGTTGAACTGCTACGGGAGGAGTTTTAGTTACAAAATCGAAAGACTTGTCAGAATAAACAGTAATAATAACAGGAATAACCTTACCGGCACGATCCTGTGTTCTTGCATTAAACTGTTTACAAAACTCCATAATATTCACACCTTTAGCACCCAATGCAGGGCCTACAGGTGGAGATGGATTTGCTGCGCCACCTCGGATTTGTAATTTAATTAATCCAGCAACTTCTTTAGCCATAATCTAGTTTTTCTCTTTAAAAATTTACTCTTTTTCGACCTGCATAAAACTTAATTCTAATGGTGTTTTTCTACCAAAAATTTTCACCATCACCTTCAGCTTTTTCTTCTCTTCATTCACTTCTTCGATAACACCATTAAAACTGTTAAATGGGCCATCAATGACTTTTACAGTTTCTCCAACATAAAAAGGAACATTGATTTCTTCATCGCTCTCAGCAAGTTCATCGACTTTACCAAGTATACGATTCACTTCTGACTGACGAAGTGGCGTTGGGTTGTCACCCTCAGACTCAAGGAAGCCTATGACATTAGGTATATTTTTCAGGAGGTGTACAATCTCTCCAACCAAAGCCGCTTCAATCAGAACGTAACCAGGGAAAAAATTTCTTTCTTTACTGATTTTTTTCCCATTTCTGATTTGGTAAACTTTTTCCGTTGGAATTAACACCTGAGAAATATACTCCTGCATATTGAGTCTTGAAATCTCACTTTCAATATATTCTTTCACTCTTTTTTCTTTTCCACCAATAGCACGGAGAACATACCACTTCTTTACAACTTCAGCCATTATCCCTTTCCAAATTAATAAAACATACTGTAAATTAAGTCCATCAAATTTTGAAAACTATAATCCATCACAAATATAATAAGTGCGATGATTAAGGAAGCAACCATTACTACAATTGCACTATTTTGCAAATCTGGCCATGTTGGCCAGGATACTTTATGTATTAACTCATTAAATGCTTCTTGAAAGTATAATTTAAGTTTCATGATATACGTTAATTATTTTGCACGGGTGGTAAGAATCGAACTCACGACCTTTGGTTTTGGAGACCACTGCTCTACCAGCTGAGCTACACCCGTATAAGCAAGTGATTCGGAAAAACCGAATCACTTATTAATATATTGAATTACTCAATAATTTCAGTTACCTGTCCTGCACCTACAGTTCTACCACCTTCACGAATAGCAAAACGTAATCCCTGGTTAATAGCAACAGGGTAAATCAAGTTTACTGTAATTGTAACGTTATCACCTGGCATTACCATTTCTGTTCCTTCAGGAAGTTGAATTTCACCGGTTACATCAAGTGTTCTTAAATAAAACTGAGGACGATAATTATTATGGAATGGGGTGTGACGTCCACCTTCTTCTTTTTTCAATACGTAAACCTCTGCTTTAAACTGAGTATGAGGAGTTATAGATCCTGGTTTAGCAAGAACCATACCTCTCTTAATCTCTTTTTTATCAACACCACGTAGTAACAACCCAACGTTATCACCAGCTTCACCAGTATCAAGGATCTTACGGAACATTTCAACACCAGTACAAACGGTTTTACGTGCTTCAGCACCTAAACCAATCATTGCAAGTTCGTCACCAGTATTAACAACACCAGTTTCAATTCTTCCGGTAGCAACTGTACCACGACCAGTAATTGAGAATACGTCCTCAACAGGCATTAGAAATGGTTTTTCTTTATCACGTGGAGGAACAGGAATATATTCATCAACATACTTCATTAATTCCATAATCTTCTCAACCCACTTTTCTTCACCATTTAAAGCGCCTAAAGCTGAACCATGAACTACAGGAGCATTTTCACCGTCAAATTCATAGAAATCAAGAAGTTCACGAACTTCCATTTCAACAAGTTCTAACAATTCAGGATCGTCTACTAAATCTACTTTATTTAAAAAAGTAACGATTTTAGGTACGTTTACCTGACGTGCCAACAGGATATGCTCTCTTGTTTGTGGCATTGGACCATCGGTACCAGCAACAACAAGGATTGCTCCGTCCATCTGAGCAGCACCTGTTACCATGTTCTTAACATAGTCGGCGTGACCCGGACAGTCAACGTGTGCATAGTGACGTGTTTCAGTCTGATACTCAACATGAGCTGAGTTAATAGTAATACCTCTTTCTTTTTCTTCAGGAGCATTGTCGATTGAATCAAAACTTCTCATTTCAGAAAGTCCTTTTTCAAACAGTACTTTTGTAATAGCAGCTGTCAAAGTAGTTTTTCCGTGATCGACATGTCCGATAGTACCAATATTAACGTGCTCTTTCGACCTATCAAATTTTTCTTTAGCCATAACTCCAAATATTAGATAATTAGATAATTTATAATTAAAACAATTTACTTTTGAGCCAATGATGGGAATTGAACCCATGACCTCTTCCTTACCAAGGAAGCGCTCTACCCCTGAGCTACATCGGCAAGGAATAGAGCGGGAGACGGAACTCGAATCCGCGACCCTTAGCTTGGAAGGCTAATGCTCTACCAACTGAGCTACTCCCGCAAAAGGAAGAGTGGGGAGAGCAGGATTCGAACCTACGAAGGCGTGCGCCAGCAGATTTACAGTCTGCCCCAGTTGGCCACTTTGGTATCTCCCCCAAAAAAATCCGATGAGCCGATGGACGGATTCGAACCCCCGACCTGCTGATTACAAATCAGCTGCTCTGACCAGCTGAGCTACATCGGCAAATAAAAGAACGCCGATTTTAGAAACATTTCCAAAATCGGTTCGCAAATGTATGAATATTTTATTTATAACACAAAAAAAGTACGCTTATTTTCTTATATTTAATAGAAAAAATTATAGTCCTCTTTGTTTTTCTTTATGTTTAGTAATTTGCTTTCGTAATGCTTCAACTACATTATCAACAGACTCTTCAAAACTTTTTGTCCGTTTTTTTGCAAAAATATCACTACCCGGAATATCTAATCGAATTTCTGCAATTTTATTTTCAGTACTTTGATCATTTTCCAATCGTAAAAAAACTTCAGCACCGATAATATTATCATAATATTGAATCAATTTATTTACTTTGTTTTCAATAAAATTGATAAGCTTTTTATCAGCATCAAAATGAATCGAATGAATGTTAATGTCCATAATGATTCCTCCATTAAATTTTATGCTCTGGGATGAGCTTGTTTATAAATAGATTTTAATTTTTCAAAAGTATTATGGGTATAAACCTGTGTTGCGGAAAGATTTGCATGCCCCAAAAGTTCTTTTATAGCATTTAAATCTGCACCTTTATTTAATAAATGCGTTGCAAAAGTATGTCGTAAAATATGTGGACTTTTCTTTTCGATAGTCGAAACGAATTTTAGATACTTGTTTACAATTCTGTATACAAATTTTTCGTACAATTTGTTTCCTTTATCCGTAACAAAAAAATAATTATGTTGTAGTGAAGGGTATTGAGCATCTTTTTTTTCCAAATATTGTTTTAATGTATTTACAAAACTCTGATGTATGGGAATAATACGCTCTTTATTTCTTTTCCCCAGCACTTTTAATGTTCCTTCAATTAAATTTACATCCGCTGTTTTTAGTTCGATTAATTCGGATAAACGCATCCCTGTATTATAAAACATTTCTATAATTGTTTTATTTCGTATACCGGGAAAATCATCACCAAAAGAAAAGTCATCGAGCAAATTATTAATATGCTGTTCATCAACAAAAGTTGGAATTTTTTTTGATAATCTTGGTGCTGTAACTTTATCCATTGGATTAATAGTAACATAACCTTCTCTGATAAGAAACTTATAAAAGGTTTTTAAAGTAGAAATTTTTCGGTTAATGGTTAAAGAGGAAAAATCTCTTTCCATCATACTCACAATCCAGGATCGAATATTTTTTTCATTTGCATTTTGTATTTCAGTCTTACAACCGGAATTAATGATAAATGTATTAAAATGCCTAAGATCATTCTCGTATGAAAGAATGGTATGCTTTGAAAATCGCCTTTCGGTTTGTAAATATTTTAGAAAAAGATTTTTGTACATATAGGGTTTTGCTTATAAATTAAAAAGAAATAAAATACCAGAATGGTATTATACACTTACCCTATATCTGCTATTCTTCGTCTTGCTGCATTTTTTGAATATAGATAGCTTTTTTCTTCTGTTCTCTTTTCTTAACAGAAGGCTTAGCAAATGCCTGACGTTCTCTTAATTCTTTAACAACACCTGTTTTTTCGAACTTTCTTTTAAACTTTTTTAAAGCTCTCTCGATATTTTCACCTTCTTTTAATGGTACTACTATCATAATTTTTTTTCCTTAATTTTTATTGAGCCGCAAAAATATTAATTTAAAATTCACTTTTCAAAAAAAACTACAAAAAAATTAAAAAAAACATCTTTTTTAAAAAATATAGTAAATTATAGTTTCTTTAGAAAAGAAAAATTGAATTTTATTTATCAATAAATATACAAATATTCACATCAAATATCAAGAAAAATATATTTATTATTTTTCCAGATATGGTTTAATTTTTTGAAAAACATTTTCGGGCAAAAGATTGTAATCTATTAATTCATTAATATCATGAAATTCATCCTGGATTTCTCTGAATTTTAAAATTGATTGTGTTTGATATTTATTTAGATAGGGATGTTTTATTAAGTCAGTATATGCTGCCTCATTAATATTAATTTTATAAATTAAACTGGTATCAATTATTAATTGATCTTTAATGCTAGCGATCAAAACCGAGTCTAACCCATACACTTCATATAGTTGTGATTTATGAATATAACCACCCAGAAGTTCTCTATATTTTATAATACGTTCAGCATATGCAGGCCCTATTCCATAAATTAATTCTAAACTATCTGCAGAGGAGGAGTTAATTTCAATAACGATTGATGTAAAGTCTCTTTTATATTCTTTATCTAATCTGTCAACATGTTCTTCCTTCTTAACTATAAAGACAAATGGTTCAAGGATATCAAACTGGTCTTTCTCTATTCCATAGATTTTTAGAAGATCTGTTGAAATTTGAAACTCTCCTCCGGCATTTCTATAGTTTATAAATGTTGATATTTGCTTTTCACTTAGGCCTAATTTATTCAACTGTTTTTTAGATATAGTATTCGGATCGAAATAAAAAAGCGAATCAGGGATTATCCAATGGTTTTCATATGCGTTTTCTTCTGATGAATAGATTTGCTGTTTTTTCTCTTTTTCCCTTCTAAACGATTTTTCCTCCAAAGATTTTTCAAATTCAGTAATTTTTTCTCGATAATCTTCAGTCATTAATGAAATATCTTTATTGGAAGAAAAATCAATAAACTTTTCAGCAATAACCAGGATTACTAGTAAAAAAAGGAGTACTATGATACCATTGCGCTCTCTTTTTGTAAATGAAAAATATTCTTTTAGCCTTCTTCCAGCCATAAACTTACGTTTATCAGAATTTTAAAATCCCTATACCATTTAAAAATACCATTGCAATAGCAATTGGTGCAATAAACTTAACCAAAAACATAAATAAACTTAAATATTTTGCTTTTAGTGTACCCTGATTTGATAGTTCATCTTTGGTTTTTGACTTACCAAAATACCAACCAACAAAAAGCACAATGAATAATCCTCCAAGAGGCAATAAAATATTTGCAGAGGTAAAATCAAGAATTCCAAAAACATGTCTACCAAAAATTTTAAAATCGGCCAAAGCACTCCAAGACATAACAGTCATCAATCCTAATACAGATACCGATAGGCTGGCTAAAATCGTTGCTCTTTTTCTGGTCATGTTTAATTCTTCGGCAAAATAAGCAACAATAACTTCTAATACAGAAATTGTAGATGTAAGCGCTGCAACTCCTAAAAGAACAAAAAATAAGAGAGAAAAATAATAGCCTCCGGTCATTTGCTGAAAAATATTAGGGAGTGTACGGTAAACTAATCCTTCGCCTGATTCTGGAGCAATACCAAAAGCAAATACAGCAGGGAAAATAGCAACTCCTGCTAATATGGCAATAAATGTATCAGTTAGCGATACACTAACAGCTGTATTAGCTAAATTATCTTTTTTACTAATATAAGAACCATAGGTTATTAAAGTTCCCATCCCTATACTCAAAGAAAAGAAAGCCTGTCCGAGTGCTTCGAGGATAGTATTGCCTGTTATTTTTGAGAAATCGGGTTTAAATAAAAACAATAATCCATCTTTGGCTCCTGGCAACGTAACAGAACGTATACATAAAATTATAATCAATAATAATAAAATAGGCATAAGTATTTTAGCATATTTTTCGATACCGTTTTTTACGCCGGATACTACAATCCAGGATGTCATAAACATAAAAATAGCAAACCAAAGAATGGGCCGGAATGAGCTTTCGCGAAAAGAATCAAACATCTGTCCTAAATCAGCGGAAGATTTTCCAGCAAATCCGTTAACAATTGACTGATAGATATATTCTAAGGTCCATCCTGCCACGGCAGTGTAAAATGCCAGAATCATAAATGCAGCAACAACGCCCATTAAACCTACCAAATACCATGGCTTACCGGGTGCTAATTTGCGAAAAGCACCAAATGGATTTCGTTGCGCTTTTCTTCCAATAGTAAACTCCGACAACATTACAGGAATACCAATAGCAAAAATAAAAGCGAGATATATAAATAAAAATGCACCACCTCCATTTTCGCCAACGACATATGGAAATCGCCAAATATTTCCTAAACCAATTGCAGAGCCTGCGGCTGCTGCAATAACTCCAAACTTACTTCCGAAGCTATCTCTTTTAGAAAAATCAAATTCTGCCATGTTCTATTTAAATGTTTAATTAAAAATGTAAAAAGCTTAGCAATTTTACAAAAATTGACTTGATTTGCAAAAAAAATAGTCGATGTAAGCACAAAAAAAGACAGAGAAAAAAATCTCTGTCTTATAATATAATTAAATGTCTAAAAATTTAAGCAATATTAATTTCTTTTGCTAAATATACATTCTGAATTGCATTCAATAATTCAACTCCATCGTTCATAGGACGTTGGAATGCTTTTCGTCCAGAAATCAATCCCATCCCACCGGCACGCTTATTAATAACAGCTGTTTGGACTGCTTCAGACAAATCAGACTTTCCAGATGATGCACCTCCAGAATTAATTAATCCCGAACGCCCCATATAATTATTAACAACCTGATATCGGGTTATATCAATTGGATGGTCGGTTGTTAACTCTGTATATACTTTGTCATTTGTTTTAGCAAATCCAATTTCTTTAAAACCGCCATTAATGGTAGGTAATTTTTGTTTTATAATATCAGCCTGTAGAGTTACACCCAGATGATTGGCCTGACTGGTCATATCAGCTGAAGTATGATAGTCTACTCCATCTTTTTTGAAGTCAGAGTTTCGTAAATAACACCAAAGTACTGTTGCCATACCTAACTCGTGAGCTCTTTCAAAGGCTTCGGCAATTTCAATAATTTGTTGATTTGATTCTTCTGAACCAAAATAAATTGTTGCTCCAATAGCCTTAGCTCCAAGATTCCATGCTTCCTCAACCGAACCAAATAAAATTTGATCGTATTTGGTAGGATAAGTTAATAATTCATTATGATTAATTTTTACAATAAATGGAATCTTATGTGCATATTTTCTTGATACAGAAGCCAACACACCAAATGTAGAAGCTACTGCATTACATCCTCCCTCAATAGCAAGCTTTACAATATTCTCCGGATCGAAATACATTGGATTGGGAGCAAAAGAAGCACCAGCAGTATGCTCAATGCCCTGATCAACCGGAAGAACAGACATATACCCTGTGCCGCCTAAACGGCCGTGATTAAAAATCTGTTGCATAGTAGCCATTACTTGTGGAGAACGATTAGAATGGTATAAAACTCTATCAACAAAATCAGGGCCTGGTAGGTGTAACTGTTTTTTGTCAACGGTTTGACATTTATGATTTAAAAAATAATCGGCCTTATCTCCTAATAGTTCTACAATTTTATTATATGCCATAATGTTTTGGATTTAAATGATTATAACTCCTACAAATTTAAAAAAATAAATTGATATAATTAGGCTTTGAGGCTTTGGTTTCTTAAAAAACAGTTTTAAAATGGGTAACCAATACCAATATTAATAGTAAAATCGTTCTGCCAATTTAAACTTCTGCTACCCACTATCCAACGGTTGCCTTCCTTTAATGCAGGGTCTCTAAGTTTTACTCCTAGATCTAATCGAAAAACAAAAAATGAAAGATTAAAACGAGTCCCAAATCCGGAACCTACAGCAAATTCTTTATAAAATTCGTCTTTTCTGAACAAACCACCTTCAAACTCATCAGATTTTAAGTACCAAATATTACCAGCATCGACAAATAAAGCTCCTTCTAGAATCCAGAATAGCTTAAATCGAAATTCAGCATTTGCTTCTAATTTAATATCTCCGCTTTGATTCGGAAAACGTGTATAGGTTTTCCCAGAATATGAACCCGGTCCTAAACTACGGACATTCCAAGCTCTGATACTATTAGCTCCCCCTGAAAAATACATTTTTTCAAAGGGTAAAGATTGTGAATTACCATATGGAATACCTACACCGGCAAATATTCTATAAGCAAAACTATTTGATTGTTTTTTAATATCATAATATCGAAAATCTAAATCAAATTTTAGATATTGAGAAAAAGGAACACCAAAAATTTCATAACTGCCATTAACAATAGAAGCATTAGTTAATTCGCTATAAGCCGATAAAAGATTCCCGGAAATTTCAGCATTCATTCTTAAAAAATAAAAATCTCTGTTTTTTTTAATATCCTGGTTATTAAACACCAAACTATAACTACTAACAGAAACTAAATGATTTTCGTAACTACTTCGTAAATAAGTAGAATCAATAAAATTCCTGAATAACTCTGAAGCATAAGGTATTTTTACAGCATTTAATTCAACCAATTTAACATTGTGTTTCAAATACTTGTTTCCATCCCAATTATAGCCATAAGAAAGGTTTGCAACCGTTCTTCGATATTCTAGTCTGTCCTGAAAGTTATAACCTATGGAAATTTGCGTTCTAGGACTATATTTTTTACTAAACTTTTCCGCTTTAAAAACCGGTAGCATAAACTTGGGAACACGCATGGTAATATCGCCACCCAACTCAACAGCGTTATTAATACGGCTTATTCCAACTACAGAAGTATCAAGCGCTTCTACTGAGCCATTAATCTTAAAGTCGGTTATCTCGGCACCTCCAAATAAACTTTTATGCTGATACAAAAAATTTCCACCTACGCCAATATTGCCATAAGAGTTTGTTCCTTCCAACTCAACTGTATAGGATTGTAAATAATGTTTTGTTAAGTGAATATTACAATTTAAGAGATTCACTGAACTCCTATCTTGCATCATCAAACTATCTCTTTCAAATTCTTTAAATTGAATATTAATGACTCGAAATAAGCGCAACGAATTTAGATGCTGATACGTTTTGTTAACATTGTACAAAGAATAAAAATCGCCTTCTTGAATAAAATTGGCATGTAAAAAGACTTTCTTTTTTAAGGGGTCTTCTCCTTTACTTATAAAGTAAATACCATTTAAATAGGTAGTATCAAGATCTGAAAAGTATTTTTCTTTCTGTGCTAAGGCTTCTTTCTGATTATAATTTGTAAAAACATAAACCTTATTAATCCTGTACTTTTGATGATTTACATCAACAGGATTTCTGTTTTCGTCTAACTCCTGGTATTTTTTAAGGTTAAGGATAAGAGAAACTTCTCGTTTTTTCGCTGAGCTGTCTGCTTGAAAAAAAATAAATTCTTTCGTAAAGTTATAATATCCTTGATTCTTTAAATAAGTTTCGATTCTTTTCCTTTCCTCTTGCAAAAGGTCTAAATCAAAATTTTCATCTTTTTTAATAAGGGAATTAATGGTATCTTTTAGTATTAATGGCTCAATTAACGAATCTTGAATATTATAGGTTAAACGCTTGATTTTATAGGGTCTGTTTATCCTAACTCGATATAAAATCCTAGCGCGTTGACGTGTAAATATAGATGTATCTGAAACTACAGAATTATAATATCCTTTGTTGTTAAGGTAAGATTTAATCTGCTTTGCTGATTTATCGGTAAGGAAATTATCATATATAATAGGCTCTTCTCCGATACGTCTTAACCAACCACTTAATCCTGTTTTTTTATTTTTCCGTGATAAGTTGTATAAACCCAGATGAAATCTGATACCTAATACTCTTTTATTGGGTTTTTGCCTTACAAATGATTTTAATTCATCCTTTTTTATTTTTTTTCTATCGGCTGTTCCTTTTTCAACTTTTACTTTATATCGGTCTAAAAGATATTTATCTTCAGGAACATATTTTATCGGACTACATGAAGCAAAAAAGAATATAAAAAGTGCTAGTAATGCAAAAACATTATTACCCCTTTTTACTTTGTATGATAGTTTAAATTTTATCAATGTTATATATTTACACAAAATTTGCAATAATAACAATTAATCCATGCTTAGCAAAAATAAGATTAAATTCATTAATTCCATTAAAAAAAAGAAATACAGAGATGCTCATCAAAAGTTTTTTGCTGAAGGTGAAAAATTAGTTGATGAACTTTTAAAATCAGATGCTGAGATATCAACAATTTTCGCTACCAACGAATGGCTAGAACAACATCAGCAGATTATAGATAAAAAATCAATTACTAGTTATTTAATTACTAACGAAGAACTTAAAAAAATTAGTGCTTTAAGCACCCCAAACAAAGTACTGGCTACCATAAAAATTCCAGAAATAAAATACAACAAAACAGAAATTGCGCAAGAATTAAGCATTTTACTCGACAATGTGAATGATCCGGGAAATTTAGGAACTATCATTAGAATTGCCGATTGGTTTGGGATAAAAAATATTTTTTGTACAAAAAAAAGTGTTGATTTATATAATCCAAAAGTTGTGCAAGCAACTATGGGAGCAATTTTTAGAGTCAACGTTCACTACATTAATTTTCAAGAATTATTGCACGATTTTTATGATAATAATGATTTTATCATTTACGGTACCTTTTTAGAGGGCAATAATATTTATCATGAACCTTTAAGCCCAAAAGGGTTTATTATGATGGGAAGCGAATCACATGGTATTTCTCAACAATGGGAACCATATATCCAGCAAAAACTTTTTATTCCCCATTATCCGGATACAAAAAAAACCACCGAATCGTTAAATCTTTCTACAGCAACAGCTATTGTATGTTCTGAATTTAGAAGAAGACTTTTTTAACTTATTCAAAGTGGAAAGATATCATAAACATTCTAGAGTTTAATTTTTCTATTGCGTTTGCATATTGAGGAAAATCTTCAGAAGCATTGGAAGAAACAACATTTAATGTTCCAACAGAATATTTTATTTCAGTAGAAAATTTAAAATAGGCCAGATAAAAATCGAACCCAAATCCAATCTCATAATAAAAATCCAGTGGTTTTAGTTTTATATAAATATCTTCATCTTCGTTAAATTCTTTATTTCTTGCCATATCACGACGAATATTTATTCCGCCAATTAAATAAGGCCTGGTATTGTTTATTCTGGTTGCTTTATATTTTATTACAAATGGTATATCAATAAAGGTAGATTCGATCTTCATCTCCGAATCAATTTGATTATTTTCATCATAAAATAAAATATTTCGCTGTCCTAATGATATGCCTGGAAGAAATCTTAAATCAAAATAATCGTTTAGTTTCAAACTGGAAACAATGGCTACATGAAAACCTGGTACTAATTTATTAATTTCAGGAACCAACGCCGAATCAACTCCATAATTATTCATGGTAGGAGTAAGTTTAAAATCCATAGTATTAAAACCTACCGTAAAACCAAAATGGATTTTCTTATAATCAACTTCCTGGTAATTAAGAATAATTTCTTTTTGGGCGAAGGCTGAATAACCAACAACTAAAAAAAATATAACTAAAAAAGTTTTTTGCATAGTATAACTTGTAAATGTAGTAAACGAACAATTACGCTAATATATTACATTTTCTATTTCTCATTTTTTGTAGCATAATAAATAGTAGCAATACCAAAAGTAAGCGATTTATAATTACTTTGAGAAAAACCTGCTTTTTCCATTTCTTTAATAAATTGCTCCTGCTCAGGAAAACGATTTACGGATTCGGGTAAATAAGCATAAGCTGAGTGATCTTTCGAAAAAAATTTACCGATAACCGGAAGTATAACATTAAAATAAAATTGATAAATCTGTTTTACAGGAAATAGGATGGGTTTAGAAAATTCCAAAACCACAACGTGTCCTTCTGGTTTTAAAACACGGAACATTTCGATTAACCCTTTTGAAAGATTTTCAAAATTTCTTACTCCAAAAGCTACGGTAATTGCATCAAAATAGTTGTCTTTAAAAGAAATGTTTTCGGCATCTCCATTTTGTAAGTGTATAATATGGTTCCCCTTTTTTCGATCAACCTTTTTACGTCCAATTTTCAGCATCTCTTCCGAGATATCAAGGCCAATAATTTTTTTAGGATGTAACTTTAACGCTTCAATAGCCAAGTCGCCTGTTCCACATGCAATGTCAAGTAATACCGGATTTTTTGTACTATTAGATAAATATTTAATGGCTTTTTTTCGCCATATTTTATCAATCCCTAATGATAAAATATGATTTAGAAAATCGTAACGTCGGGCAATATTATTAAACATAAGAGCTACTTGCTCTTTTTTCTCTGTTTGTTGATTTTTATATGGTTTGGTCACGTTTACTTTTCTTCAGTAAGCAGTTCTTTAAGTGCATTATCATACAATTTTTTTATATCGTAAACAAAACCGTAAGAGTTATCATCAATTCTAAATTCTGATTTAGTAACATGCCCTAAAGCTGAAAATGGAATTTTTTGTTCAATCATAAAATCGATAAAATGATCTTCGTTGGTTGGAGAAACAGAAACCACCACCCGGCTTTGCGATTCGCCAAACAAAAAGGCGTCTTTTCTTACTTCAGCATCAGCGGTAACATCAAAACCAAACCCTTTAACCATAGCACTTTCTACCAGTGTAGTGAAAAGGCCACCGTCAGAAACATCGTGCGCCGAGAGAATAAAATTTTTCTTAATCAGTTTTTGAACAGTTTCCTGCACCTGGTGTTCTTTTTCCAGGTTAAAATGAGGAGCAGGTGATTTTTCGATCTTATGATAAGCATAAAGATATTCAGAAGAATTAATATCATCCTTTGATTTTCCAATCAAGTAAATCATATCTCCTTTATTCTTAAAAGCAATACTCATCTGATCGTTTTTATCTTCAATCAAACCAATCATTCCTATCGTTGGTGTTGGGAATACAGGAACAATTTTTCCTTTAACCTGCATTTGATTATAAAAGCTAACATTTCCGCCGGTAACCGGAGTGTTAAATTTTTTACAGGCATGAGTCATCCCTTTAATAGCATGCACAAATTGCCAATAAACCTCAGGATTATATGGATTTCCAAAATTTAAGCAGTTGGTAACAGCTAAAGGAATACCACCTGAACAAACAATATTTCGGGCTGCTTCAGCTACTGCTATAGCGGTTCCTTTTTCAGGATCAGCATTTACATAACGTGAATTACAATCAACAGTCATGGCTAACGCTCTGTTGGTTCCTTTAATATTATAAATACCTGCATCGGCAGGGAAATTAGTACTCATATTTCCTGTACCAACCATCGTATCGTATTGTTCAATAACCCAACGTTTAGAAGCTATATTGGGATTTTTTATCATTTCCAATGCGACCTCTTTGTAATTTTGTGGTTCAGGAACATCTTCAATTTTAAATTTCTTATACTCCTTAAAATAAGCAGGTTCTTTATATTCACGTTCATACACCGGAGCACTACCCCCAAGGACCAATGAAGATGCAGGAACATCGGCAACTAATTCATCATGCATATAAAAGTAAAGTCGGTCTTCTGCAATTACTTCCCCAATAATGGCACAATTTAAATCCCACTTTTTAAAGATTTGTTCCACCTCCACTTCCTTCCCTTTTTCAACAACAACCAGCATTCGTTCTTGCGATTCGGATAATAATATTTCAAACGGATGCATATCTTGCTGACGCAAAGGTACTTTATCCAGGTCAATCTTCATTCCATGCCCTCCTTTTTCAGACATTTCAGAGCTAGAACAAATAATTCCTGCCGCACCCATATCTTGCATTCCTACAACCGTTCCTGTTTTGTTTAATTCAAGGGTAGCTTCAAGCAATAATTTTTCCATAAAAGGGTCACCTACCTGAACGGATGGTAAATCGTCGGCAGAATTTTCGGTTAAATCTGCCGATGCAAAAGTAGCTCCATGAATTCCATCTTTTCCGGTTGATGAACCCACAATATAAACAGGATTACCTACACCTTTTGCAATAGCAGAAATGGTATCGTCTTTTTTCATGATCCCAACCGACATGGCATTTACCAATGGATTGGTATTATAACATTTATCAAAAAACACCTCTCCTCCCAAAACCGGGATTCCAAAAGCATTTCCGTAATCTCCAATACCTTTTACAACACCTTTTAAATGCCATTTGGTACGATCTAATTGAATATCACCAAAACGTAGTGAGTTTAATTGGGCAACAGGCCTAGCTCCCATGGTAAAAATATCACGATTAATCCCCCCTACACCAGTAGCGGCACCCTGATATGGTTCAACAGCTGACGGATGATTATGCGATTCAATCTTAAAAGCACAAGCTAATCCATCCCCTATATCTACTAAACCAGCATTTTCCTGACCAGCCTCTGCAAGTAATTGCTTCCCTGTTCTCGGCAATGTCTTTAACCATTTAATTGAATTTTTATAGGATGCATGCTCTGACCACATTACCGAAAAAATACTTAATTCGGTAAAATTAGGAGTGCGTCCCATAATTTTTTTAATCTTTTCAAACTCTTCAGGTAATAATCCTAATTGCTCGGCGGTTTGTACTGTAACTTCCATTGTAGAAATCTTTTTATAAATGAATAATAAATGGTTAAAGGCTCAACAAATATAATTAGACTTTACAATAAAACTTCAAAATTCAAATAACAAATTCGAAAATATTTTGAATATAATGTACTTTTTTTCTGACATATAGAAGGTTAATAAAAAATTAACGCGAGAAGATATATTTATTACAGTACAGATATCAAAAAAACCTTTAGAAATTTAACTCCAAAGGTTTTAAAAAAATTTTATAAAGTAATACCTTATCGTGCAAGTTTGTACTTATAATCAACACTAAATTTACCTTTCGATATGGCTTGTAGTTTATGCTTTAATAAACGTTTTTTAATTGGCGCAACTTTATCGGTAAATAAAATTCCTTCTAAATGATCGTATTCGTGCTGAATAATACGAGCTGCCACTCCATCAAACCATTCATCATGAAAATTAAAATCTTCATCGTAATATTCAATTCTTATTTTTACAGGCCTCAATACTTCTTCTCTGATAAGCGGAATGCTTAAACATCCTTCTGAATAAAGAATATTTTCCTCTACTCTTTCTTTAATTTGTGGATTTATAAATACTTTCTTAAAATCTTTAAGTTTGGGGTCATCCTCTTCCATGGGAGTTCCATCAACCACAAATAAACGAATAGATTTTCCAACCTGAGGAGAAGCTAAACCTACGCCGTCTGAATAGTACATTGTTTCCCACATATCTGCAATAAATTCCTTCAGATTAGGGTAGTCCTTATCAATATCTTTAGCAACCTTGCGTAAAACCGGCGAGCCATATATAACTATTGGATAAATCATTGATTTAAAATTTTGATTTTTGTTCTAAATATGATTGTAAAATGATGGTTGCACTAATGGTGTCAACCAACGCTTTATTTTGTCTTGCTTTTTTTCTTAATCCTGCATCAATCATAGTTTGATGTGCTATTTTTGATGTAAATCGTTCATCAACTAACTGAATATCCATTTCGGGATATAACTTTTGTAACCGCTTTACAAAAGGATTAATGTATCGAACAGCTTCTGATGCCTGATTGTTCATTTGTTTAGGATAACCTACTACAATACAATCGACCGTTTCTTTATTAAGATAATCCGATAAGAAATTCCAAATATCTTTAGCGTGGACTGTAGTTAATGAATTAGCGATCATTTGTAATGGATCTGTAACAGCTAAACCAACTCTTTTCCTTCCATAATCAATGGCTAAAATTCTTCCCAAAACTGTTCTTTTTTAACACGGCAAAGTTAAAAATTTTATATTAATTTAATTCGAATAAAAATAAAAATAAGCAAATTAATCTCTTTCAATTGTATAACATATTTTATAACTTGTTCAGTTATCTATTAGAACGCTGTATCAGGAGTAAAAAAAATAAAATTAATTCGATGGTTATCAACCCATAGGGATAATTTTTAATTCAATATTTTTTAAAACATACGTTTAAAAGATTTTTTTTTGTTGTTTTGTCATCTGAAGGATGATAATTATTCATAAAATTATTGACTAAAAGGAACTTATATATGAGTAAAGAGATAAAATTTAGTTTAATTTATCGTGATATGTGGCAATCCTCAGGGAAGTATGTGCCCAGAGTAGATCAACTTAAAAAGATAGCCCCTGTAATTATTGATATGGGCTGTTTTTCACGTATTGAAACCAATGGTGGTGCTTTTGAGCAAGTAAATCTTTTATATGGTGAAAATTCGAACAAAGCGGTAAGAGAATGGACCAAACCATTTAACGAAGCGGGAATTCAAACGCACATGCTTGAAAGAGCACTAAACGGGATACGTATGTATCCAGTACCTAAAGATGTTCGTCGGTTGATGTTTAAAGTAAAAAAAGCACAAGGGGTTGATATTGCACGCTCATTTTGCGGATTAAACGACCATAGAAATCTTGAACTTTCGATAAAATATGCTAAAGAAGCCGGAATGATTTCTCAGGCAACCTTAAGCATTACCCATTCTGAAATACATACGGTTGATTATTACATGGGTGTTGTAGATAAAGCAGTAGAATATGGTACTGACGAGATTTGTTTAAAAGATATGGCTGGTGTTGGAAGGCCGGTAACCCTTGGCAATCTTGTAAAAGAAATCAAAAAGAAATATCCTGATTTAATTGTTCAATATCATGGACACTCTGGACCTGGGTTTTCTGTAGCTTCTATGTTAGAGGTGGCTAAAGCAGGAGTTGATTATGTTGATGTTGCCATGGAGCCACTTTCTTGGGGCATGGTACATCCTGATGTTATAACAATTCAGGCAATGCTTAAAGATGCAGGTTTTAAAGTCCCTGAAATTAATATGAAGGCTTACATGAAAGCACGGGCTTTAAGTCAAGAGTTTATTGATGATTTTCTGGGTTTTTTTATCAATCCTAAAAACCGTTATATGTCATCATTATTAGTACATGCCGGTTTACCCGGTGGTATGATGGGTAGTATGATGGCCGATTTAAAAGGAGTGCACCAGGGATTAAATCAAACACTGGAGGCTCAGGGAAAAGAAAAACTTTCGGAAGATGATTTATTAGTTAAACTATTTGATGAAGTGATTGATATCTGGCCAAAACTGGGAAATCCTCCACTGGTAACTCCTTTCAGCCAATATGTAAAAAACATTGCTTTATTAAATGTAATGCTGGAAATACAAGGGAAAGCAAAATTCTCAATCATTGATAACAATGCCTGGGATATGATATTAGGCAAATCCGGCAAATTACCCGGTAAGCTTGCTCCTGAAATTATTAAAATAGCCGAAGAATCAGGGAAAGAATTTTATCATGGTGTACCACAAGATAATTATCCCGATGAGTTAGAAAAATATCGAAAAGAGATGAAAGAAAATAACTGGGATACAGGGGAGGATGATGAAGAACTATTCGAATTTGCCATGCATGAAAGGCAGTACAGAGATTATAAATCAGGCGTGGCCAAAAAACGATTTAACGAAGAGTTGCAAAAATTACGTTCAGAGGCCAAATCCCCAAAAACAGGAGGAGTAAAACCTGAGCCGGGTAAAAAAGATATTACCTCACCCTATATGGGTAGGATATTTTATAATTTGAATTATTTTATTGAAGAACAAGCCATTGAGCTGGGCAATCAGGTAAAAAAAGGTCAGCGAATTTGTTACATTGAGAATAACTATACCTACGATGAAATTATTTCGGAATACGATGGAGAAGTAGATGAGATATTTTTTGAACACGGGGATATGGTTTCGAAAGGAGATGTACTTGTTCGATTAAAATAAAAAAATCACCTGCAAATATTTGCAGGTGATTATGCATAAAATTTTTTAATTAGTCTTATAACTTAGGATAGCTTTTTAATAAGTTTTCGGAGCTATTTAAAAGAATATCAACATACTGAGCTCTAAAGTATACAAAGGGATCTTTTGTATTTTTTCGTGCAAGCTTTCCTCTAAAATCATCTATTGAACTATAACCTTTTTGCTCCATCCATTTTTTAATTTCATTAAGCATTTTTGTCGCGTGCTCTATTTTATTTTTATACAATGTACTAACTACCTGAACGGTATCAGCTCCTGCCAGCAAAAGTTTAATCACATCCTCCCCTTCAAAAATACCTGAAGAGGCAGTAATATCTGCATTAATATTGCCATGAAGTAAACCGGCATAACGCAAAGACAAACGATAATCACCTTTATTACTCAGGTTAAAGGGGAAAATATGTTTCTCCTGTTCAATATCAATTTCCGGTTCAAACAGTCTGTTATATATTATAATACCATCTACTTTTAAATGATCCAACTTCTGGATAAAATTTAGCGGGTTGGAATAAAACGGACTAATCTTCACACTTACTGGAATTTTCACTGCTTTTTTTATCGATTTTACTACCTCTAACTGTTTCTCTTCTGTCTCCTTGTTTGTAATTTCAAACTTTTTGGGTACATGATAAAGATTAATTTCAAGGGCATCCAC
>CAZWPU010000002.1:0-39018 GCA_964635605.1 uncultured Bacteroidales bacterium
AGTAATTCCTGTTAGCAGGATAAACACCACTGTTTTAATAAAAATATTTTTTGATCTCATCTGTTTTTCCTCTTTTTCTTTATCCAGAAAGCAAATTTAAAGAATTAATGATGCGAAATAAGCATATAGGATAAATATTAACAATTTTTAACGCAAAATAGCCTTTGGCAATAGATTATTCATTAGCACTACTTCTGAGCTGTTTAACCATTTTATGTAAAGCCTTTAATAATTCTTTTTCCATTTCTGCGTAATTTAAGTCTTCGGTTGAGTTATAAATAACCATAAAATAAATACTTTGTTTAAACTCATTTAACGAATTATATATTAGAACCTTATTTTTACGATATATCTCTTTTATTTTTCGTTTTATACGATTTCTTTCCACGGCTTTTTTAATCTTGCGCTTACTAACACTTATCCCAATTTGTGCACATAATTCAGGATTGAATTGTTTCTCAAATTGCCAGATAATTCGGAAGGGGAAATGATTAAACTGATTACCTTTTTCAAACAATTGCTGGATTTTATTTTGGCTTTTTAATCTTTCCTTTTTGGAAAATTTCGGGGTTGTCATGTATTATCAAATCATTTTTTTTCAAATATAAAGAAATTCAGATTGTTATTAAAACCATAAAAAAGAGGCTTTGGGGAAAGCCTCTTTTTATTAATTGGATTATGATCGAAATAATTAATTTTACTTTTTTTGGTTATTAATAAACTGATCGATAGCCATTGTCATGGATGGGGCGTCTTGTGTTGGTGCTTTTACATTAACTTTTAATCCTGCATCCTTAACCGCTTTGGCTGTTTTAGGCCCAAATGTAGCAATCTGCGTATTGTTTTGTTCAAAATCAGGAAAATTTTCGAGCAACGATTTAATCCCCGACGGGCTGTAAAATACCAACATATCATAATTAACATCCGATAAATCGGATAAATCAGCACTTACAGTACAATACATGATTGATTTAGTATATTTAATACGGGCTTGTTCTAATTTTTTAGGAATTTCCTCTTTATGGGTGTCAGATAAAGGCACTAAAAACTTTTCTTCTTTATGTTTTTTTATATTCCCCATCAAATCACCAAATTTTCCATCTCCATAAAAAATCTTTCTTTTACGGTAAACAATATATTTTTGTAAATACAAAGCGGTTGCTTCAGAAATACAAAAATATTTCATGGTGTCCGGAATAGACAATCGCATCTCTTCACTGATCCTAAAAAAATGATCTATCGCCGTTCGGCTGGTAAAAATCACCCCCGTATGTGCAAGAATATCAATCCTCGACTGTCTGAACTCCTTCGCACTAATCCCTTCTACTTTTATAAATGGCCTAAAATCAATTTTAAGATTATTTTTTTCGGCAAGTTCGGAATAAGGGGACTTATCATTTTTCGGCTCCGGCTGCGATACTAAAATAGTTTTTATTTTCATGTATTCTAATTTGAATTTGTTGGTTTACAAAACTTGCAAACGCCTTAACTAATAAGCGTTAAAAACATTTTGTAAAGAATCAAAAAAGGCGCAAATTCGAAAGCACAAAGATACAAAATCATATAAAATATTGAAACATTCTTTCGATTTATTATTTGAAATGACCTTATTAATTGCAAAAGATAAAAAACAAAAAATAGCCCAAACCCTATGTAAACGATAAGATTAAGATAATCGTACGTTAAAAACTGGAGTGCAATCACCACAGGAAATAAAAACAATCCCATGTTTTTAGTATATAAATGTACATGATGAAAATATTCGGAAAACACCTGTTGTTTTAAAAATACAAACCCTATAAAGCCAGTTGTTATGCCTCGAAAGATATATAACCCTGTTAAAAAGGCAGCAACCATGATATATAATTCATACTCCGGCATATCAACCCATTGTAATTGAAATATTTTCGATAACTGAACAACGAATAACGAAATATTACTAACAAACAGTAAATTTCCAACAAATGAGGCTCTTTGCATCAGCGAATTTTTATCCCTGTAAAGCGAATAGGCTTCCTTGTAACTGATTGTAGACTTCAATAATGACAGAAGATATTTTTTATGAAATAATCGCAGCCATCCAAACAAAACAAAACTTACCATAAGCAATATCGTAATCCAATCAAATTGTACTTTTATTGCTGTTGGAGAAGGCTTTACATCCTTTTTGTCATTAGTTTCTGTATAGGTTTTTATTTCGGTAGTTTTTATTGGTGATTCTTCAATAAAAACAAATTTTTTTTCTTTGTCTTGTTTTGGTTTTGTCGATTTAAAATTAAGAAAAATGTTCTGATAAAAAGGATCGTTTTCTAACCGTTCTCTTACCGGAAAGTTAGCTACTCCGAACTCGCGATAAAGAATCTTAGCTGTATCTGTTTTCGGTTTATATATTTTCTTTTGCTGGAATTCTATTGCTTCTTGCCTTTGCTGCTCAATTTGCAGGATACGCTCTTCACTTATCCTCAAGATTGAATCAATTTTTTGCTGGTTTAAATCTGTTTTTGAATTGCTTGTGGTATCTTTTTGTTTTATGGTGTCTATTTCAGACACTTCGTGGATTAACGTATCGCCAGACCTGCTTTTTTTATTAATTATAATATCTGAAATGAAAAAAAATTCATTTTCAGCAGAAAAAAAATTAATAATTTGTTTTTCTTCAGGCATAGTGTAATACATTATAGCAAATCAGCTGCAAAGATAAAAGGAATTCATAACACCGGCTTAAAAAACACAAAAAAAAATTTCATTACCCGGCATGAGCATCTTTCGAAAAAAAGAGTACCACAGCGAGTCACAATATTTTTAACAAAAACCGCCAAAGATAGTAAAAATAGATTTATCAATTGAATGAATTTCAAACACCTACATAAAAAAATCATTGATAAAAATATTCAAACAGGAGTCTTGCTTTTGCATTTCCTATTTCGCTAGAAATCTCATCCATGCTTGCTGAGCGTAATTTTTTAATGGTTTTAAACTTTTTAAGCAACTGTTCTATCGTTTTGGGCCCAATACCCGGGATATTTTCTAATTCGCTTTTAATAAAATTGCCCGACCGTTTGTTGCGATGGAATTTAATGCCAAATCGGTGAGCTTCATTCCTAATATGCTGAATCACTTTTAACGTTTCCGAATTTTTATCCAGATACAGAGGTATGGGATCACCAGGAAAAAAAATCTCTTCGAGCCTTTTGGCTATACCTATTATGGAAATGTTCTTTTCAAGCTTTAGCTTTTTTAAGCTTTTTACGGCCGCATTCAGTTGTCCTTTTCCACCATCAATTACAATAAGCTGTGGCAAACTCTTCTTTTCATCCACCAATCTTTTGTATCGTCGATAAACGACTTCCTCCATTGATGCAAAATCATTAGCACCCTGAACGGTCTTAATATTGTAATGTCGGTAATCTTTCGTACTGGGTTTAGCATTTTTAAAAACAACACAAGCAGCCACTGGATTGGAACCCTGAATATTTGAATTATCAAAACACTCTATCTGCGTAGGTAAATCCGGCAAATTTAAATCCTGCTTAATCTTTTGTACCAACCGTTTACCGGAATGCTTTTCTTTTTTCTTTTCCGATTTTTTTTGTTTTTCAAGCCTATAGTATTTTAAATTTCTTTGGGAAAGCTCAAGCAATGCTTTTTTATCACCGCGTTGAGGTACCGAAAATTTTACATTTTCTAATGGCAAATCTATGGGAAAAGGAATAACTATTTCCTTCGCATCACTGCTTAAACGCTTTTTTAGCTCTACTATAGCCATTGTTAACAAATCATCAGCCTTTTCGTCAAGCTTTTTCTTGAATTCCCCGGTATGTGCTTGCACTATACGCCCTTCAACCACTTTTAAAAAATTAACATACGCCGTGCTTTTATCATCCAGAATTGAAAAAACATCTACATTATTTAGCGAAGGGCTAACAATCGTAGATTTGCTTTTGTACTTTTCCAGTATTTCAATCTTTTCTTTAATTAACTGCGCTTCTTCATATTTATAATCAGCAGCATATTTGTTCATTAAATCATTTAAATAAGAAATAACCTGATGGATATTCCCTTTTAAAATTTGTTTAATATTTTCAATGGATTGATTGTAATCTTCTTCGGATTGTAAACCGATACATGGTGCTTTACAGTTTCCAAGATGGTACTCAAGGCATGGTTTATAATCATTTTTCAAAATCTTTTCGGGTGATAAATTGAGATTGCAATTTCGGAGCGGGTAAATTTGCCTAATTAAATCAAGCAAAACTTTAACCATATAGGTAGAAGTATATGGCCCAAAATAAATTGACCCGTCATGAATAATATTACGGGTATAAAAAACACGTGGGAAATTTTCATTTTTAATACAAATCCACGGAAACGATTTGTCGTCTTTAAGCATGGCATTGTAGCGGGGCCTATATTTTTTTATCAGGTTATTTTCGAGCAACAAAGCATCCGACTCTGTTTCTACAACGATATACTCAATTTTGTCAATTTTACTAACCAGGACACCTATTTTATTATTTTCAAAATGTTCTTTTGAAAAATATGAAGAAACCCGCTTTTTTATGTTTTTTGCTTTTCCTACATAAATAATCTCACCGTCTTGATTAAAAAATTGGTAAACACCCGGACTATCAGGTAGTACAGGAAGAATTGGCTTAAATTTATCTTTTTGTTTTTTCAGCATTATTTAAGCATTAAATAATGATGTGAATTCAAATTTCGATACATCAAACAATCCTTTATCACCAATCTTCAACTCAGGAATAACCAAAAGCGCCATAAAAGCCATGGTCATAAATGGAGCATTCAATTTCGAACCAAAAGCCTTCGCTTTTTGGCTTACTTTATCATATTTTTTGGCTACTTGTTCCGCTTCTTCTCTCGACATTAATCCAGCCACATCCAATGCAAGCATTTCAATATCGTTATTATCACAAGCCACAATTCCTCCTTTGGTATCAATAATTGTATTTATTGCATTTACAATATCATCATCATTGGTGCCAATGGCTATAATATTATGACTGTCGTGTGCAATGCTTCCTGCAATTGCGCCTTTTTTAAGATTAAAATTTTTAATCAAACCCACAACGGGTTCTACAGGAGTGTATCGGTTTACTACTACAATTTTTAAAATATCATTATCCACATCGGCAACAATCTTTTGATTTTCGATATTGGCTTTCACCACTTCTTTTCCGGTAAACAAATCCCCATCTTTAGCAACAATTACATTTACTTTTTCCCCCTTAGCCTTTATAGCAATATCATTGATATTGATTTTTTGTACATTAAAATGGTTCACTGTTTTTTCTTTAACTAAAGGAAATTGTGGCTTGCCATTATCAAACACTACACTCCCGTCAATATACGTTTTTTCCACATTAAAATGAACAATGTCCGATGTTACAATAAAATCAGCCGGGTCGCCAGTCTGCAACAAGCCAACATTTAACCCATAATGTTTTACCGGATTCACCATTGCTGCACACAAAACATCAAAAAGATTGCCACCATTTGCAATTGCTCGGGCAACGATTTTGTTGATATGTCCTTTAATTAAATCGTCGGGATGGCAGTCGTCGGTACAAAACATTATTCGTTCAGGATAAGAATGGATAAGCGGAAAAAGATTGGTAAAATTTTTAGCTGCGCTACCTTCTCGAATCTGAATTTTCATCCCCTGTTTTATTTTTTCTTCCGCCTCATCCAATGTCGAACATTCATGATCTGTAGAAATTTTTTGTGCTGAATATTTTCTTAGCCCCACGCCACTTAATCCGGGAGCATGTCCATCAACAGGTTTTCCTGCTTGATGTGCAAATTTAATTTTTTGGAGCACCGCCACATCATCATTAATTACCCCGGGGAAATTCATCATTTCAGCTAAAAAGTAAATGTCTTCATTCTCCAGAAGCTGTTTCGTTTTCTGAGAATCGATTATCGCTCCAGAGGATTCAAAAGGAGTAGCCGGAACACAAGATGGTGCTCCAAAATAAAATTTAAAAGGGACCTTTTTGCCGTTTTGAATCATAAAACAAATACCTTCAACACCCATAACATTTGCTATCTCATGAGGATCCGAAACGGTAGCTACAGTACCATGCGCAACCGCGATCCGTGCAAAATTAGAAGGAATAAGCATGGAACTTTCGATGTGGACATGCGAATCAATAAATCCGGGAAGAATATATTTCTCATATTCTTTCTCAGATTCCTTGATTTTTTCGATTTTGCCATCACAAACAAAAACGTCGGCATTAAAAATTTTTCGTCGAAATAAATCAACCACCTTACCTGATACAACAGACCTTTTTTCCATATTATTATTGTTTTTGTTCCACGTGGAACAATATCAAAAACAGATCACCAGTTCCACGTGGAACACTAACGACCCATATAAACCAAAAGAACACTCACATCGGAGGGAGAAACACCACTTATTCGGGCTGCCTGCCCGATACTTTTGGGCTGTATCCTCTTAAGTTTTTGTCGAGCCTCGGTTGATAAGGATAGAATTTTCTCATAATCAAATGTGGCGGGAATCTTAATGTGTTCTAAGCGTTTGAGCTTGTCAGCCATTTGTTGTTCCCGTTCGATGTATCCTGAATATTTTATTAAAACCTCGACTGACTCAATAACTTCCTCTTTCCTATTAGCAATTTGTTCTATCTTTTGATTTAATTTATTTATATGTTTCTTAAGTTGTACGATCGACACTTCTGGGCGTAGTAGAACATTAATTAATTTTCTTTTTTGTTTTAAAGGAGAACTGTTAATTTGTTGTAATAAAGGATTGATCTCCTCGGGAGAAACACTATAATTTTTGATAAATTCAATCAAATCGTCACGATATTTTATTTTCTCTTTAAGCAAATCAAAACGATACGAAGGGACAAGTCCTAATCTATATCCTAATTCGGTGAGACGTATATCGGCATTATCCTGTCGTAACAAAATGCGGTACTCTGCTCGTGAAGTAAACATCCTGTATGGTTCATCCACTCCTTTTGTTATTAAGTCGTCGATTAATACACCAATATATGCCTGATCACGATTTAAAATAAATTCTGGTTGTTTATTCATTTTTAACACCGCATTTATTCCAGCCATCATTCCCTGAGCAGCGGCCTCTTCGTAACCGGTTGTTCCATTGATCTGACCAGCAAAGTAAAGGTTTTCTATATTTTTTGTTTCTAATGTATGATTTAACTGGGTAGGTGGATAATAATCGTATTCAATAGCATATCCTGGTCGATAAATTTTGACATTTTCTAATCCAGGTATTTGTTTTAGTGCTTTTAGTTGTACGTTTAAGGGCAAGGAGGAAGAAAAACCATTGATATAATATTCGTTGGTGTCATACCCTTCGGGTTCTAAAAAAAGCTGGTGTTTATCCTTATCAGCAAAAGTTACGATTTTGTCTTCTATGCTAGGACAATATCGTGGTCCAACACCTTCTATTGTTCCATTGTAAAGCGGAGATTCTTCGAATCCGGTTTCTAAAATGTTGTGAACTCCAGGGTGTGTAAATGTAATGTAGCAGCTTTTTGTGTTTTTAGGCTTTTGCTCATGTGGTAAAAAAGAGAATTGACCTCCTTCTTCATCACCCTTTTGTTCTTGTAGCTTATAAAAATCTATAGTTCTCCCATCTAATCGTGCTGGTGTACCTGTTTTCATTCTTCCTACTTCGAAACCATATTTCTCTAGCTGTTCAGAGATACCTTTCGAGGGAGCTTCTCCTGCCCTGCCTCCTTCTGCAGTCATCCTTCCAACGTACATCAAACCATTTAAAAAAGTTCCATTAGTAAGAATTACAGACTTGGCATTAAATTGTACGCCAAGTTTTGTTTTAACCCCTTTTACGGTTCCTTCTTTAATAACAAGCTCAGTTACCAAGTCCTGCCATAAATCAAGATGTTCGATTTGTTCTAAAATTTTTCTCCACTCCATCGTAAAGAACATGCGATCACATTGTGCTCTAGGACTCCACATAGCGGGCCCCTTGGAACGGTTAAGCATACGAAACTGAATCATGCTTTTATCCGTGACAATGGCGGAATAACCACCCAGTGCATCAATTTCACGTATTATTTGTCCTTTTGCAATACCTCCCATGGCCGGATTACAGGACATTTGCGCAAACTTGGTCATATCCATTGTAATTAATAATGTTTCTGCACCTAAGTTTGCTGCTGCAGCTGCTGCTTCGCATCCTGCATGTCCTCCACCAACAACTATTACATCATAAGCTGGCATCATAATATCTTATCCTAATTAAAATTTGCGGAAAATTATAAAAGATTTCTCAATCTATCTAAATATTCATTTTCTTTTTTGCGCATTTCTGATTTTTGCTCTTCTGTTTGATCATCATAGCCAATAAGATGCATAATACCATGAATCATTACCCGGCTAAGTTCCTCTTCAAAAGAAACACCAAATCGTAAGGAGTTGTTTTTAACCGTTTCTAAACTGATGAAAATGTCGCCATTAACAATGTTTCCCTGCACATCATTAAAAGTAATTATATCGGTAAAGTAATTATGAGAAAGGTACTGTTTGTTAAGGTTTAAAAGATACTTATCTGAAGTAAAAATAAAATTAATTTCCCCTGGAACATAATTTTCATTTTTTATGGCATTTATAATCCAACTTTTTATGTAGTTTTTATTGGGGAGAGTGAAATCAATATCTTCATTAAAAAAATGCAGTTCCATGTTATGTTAAATCAAACTGAATCTCAACTTTTTGGCCATTGTTGTGGAAAAAAACATTATCTGCTAGATGACGCATCAGATAAACACCACGTCCATGAATATTTTCTATATTTTCTGGAATAGTTGGATCGGGAACTTTCTGATAATTAAATCCGGGGCCTTCGTCTTGAATAAAAATGCAAATTTTATCTTCATCAATATTAAATGTAACGGTAACTTTCTTGGTTTCATCTTCTTTATTACCGTGAACTATAGAATTATTAACAGCCTCAACGGTTGCAATCAGCATTTTTCCATACACTTCTGAATTAATTTTAGCTTCTTCGGAAACCTCATCAACTAGCTTTTCGATAAGATTTATATTTTCAATTTTAGATTGAATAGAAATGCTTCTTTCCATTTTTACATTCGTTGTTAGCACATCATATTTAATTAATAAATGACTCAATTTGTTTTGTATACTCAATTATCATTAATAAGTTTCGTTTTTATAAATAAACTTTAACAAAAATTTAAAATATTAATCAGATTTTAATGTTTAGATAACCATTTTTCCGGGTTTAATACTTTTGTTTCTTCATATACTCGTAAATGCAAAATTGAACTTTCTTCATCGTGCTGGTTATAATAAACATCACCAACATGATATCCTTTCGGGATAATGTCTCCTTTACGAACACGAACATTAACCAAATTTGAATAAAGGGTTAAAAAATGGCCATGGCGAATGATAATGGCCATATTATTTCCAGGAACAGCAAACACCTGTGTTACCTCACCTTCGTAAATCGCTCTAACTTTTGAATCTTTTCGGGTACTAATATCAATGCCCTCATTATTAATTTTAATCCCTTTTAAAATAGGATGCTCAATTTCTCCAAAAGATCTTATTATTATTCCGTTATCAATAGGCCATGTAAGTTTTCCCATAGAATTTCGGAAACCTTCGGAGATAGCTTCTTCAGATGCGCTTAAAGTTGTTAGTTTTCTTCTTGCTGCTTCGCGGGCTATTATTTCGGCAATTTTCTTTTGTAAATCCTCTCTGATTTTCTCTTTTGTTTTTAGTTCCTTGCGTAATTGATTTTCTTTTGTTTTTAGCTGGGCAATTTCTCTGTTTTCACGAACTCTTTCATTTCTTAAATGATTTTTTTCCTTCTCTTTATTCGATAATAAATCTAATTTTTCGTTCTTTTTATCTTTTAACGATTCTATCTCGTATTCAAGGGTTTTTTGTGTGGCAAAAATCAAAGAGGCTTGTTTGCGACGATATTTTGCATATTGTTCAAAATATTTTATCCGACGATAAGCCTGATTAAAATCGTCTGAGGCAAGAATAAACATTAAACGATCGTAATTATTCCGGTTTTTATATGCAAAATAAATCATTTTTGCGTATTCATTCTTCAGTTTATTTAAATCTGATTCTAATTGATTTATTCGTTTATTTTTATCTTCGATGTTTTTATCTAAATGATTATTCTCGTTGGTAATATCACGAATCAGTTGTTCTCTCAAACTAATTCGTTTTTTTATTATTAAAAGCTTATTTAACCCGGCGGATTTGGATTTTTGGGTTTGTTGCAATAACTCGTTGGCGAGTTTAATTTCCTTTTCTGTTTTTTGTTTTCTTTGTTCTAGTTCCTGCCGGGTCTGACTAAAAGAAAATAAAGAAAAAAATAAAAAATTGATAAGTAGGAAATATCTCATAAGTAATTAACTTAAAATTGTTAAGGATTAATTCTGTGATACGACGAAGGAACGTTTAGCGTTATAACTACCGGTTCGAATCGTAAGGCAGAATAATTAATATCTACTTGCAAAGCTTCTTCTCCATTTTGAAAAATAATTGTCGACACATCCATTGGGAAAAATAACTTATCAAATTTAGTATAGTTTGAATAATTAATGGAAATTTTCTGAGGTAATTTATGAAAATTTAAACCAACACCACGGATAAAAAATTGTTTATTATCTACTTGATATTGAAATGTTAAATTGTTTGTTTCTTTTTGAAAATTATAAACTCCTTGCTCACTTTTATATTGTTTCCCTGGATAATGTACAGATTGAAAATACATTGAGTTAATATCAATCAAGGCATCTTGTAGAAGTTTATAATCTAAAGGAATATTATACATCGCTGCAATTACAGAATATCTGCCGGCTAAATAATTGCGATTTATACGGTCGATAAACTTTATTGAATCGGGTGTTATTAAGGCCCGGATAATTTCAATACCCAAAGAATTGGAAAGCGAAACGAGTATTGCGCTATCGGGTTTTATTTTAAAATTTGCGCGTAACCTGTTGGTTTGTTCATGGGTATTAATTTTAATTTTTGCTCCATTAATAATTATCCCCTTTGCTGTATTACGATTTTTAGAAATATAATAATCAAGATCATCGGTGGAAATTACTGTTTCATTCTTAATTGTTGTGGATTTTCTACTTATATTGCATCCAGTTAACGCAAGAACAATAAATACACAAAAAATAATTCTTAAGTTTTTAATCAAAAACATTATTTAATTTTGCCTGTTTTAATTTTTAATAATAAATATTTATCAGTGCTACCAAGGTCTCTGGCTAATTCCCATAATTTTATGGCTTTTTCTTTATTTCCAGTAAAATAGGAAATATCTCCATAATGTTCAACGATTTCGGGGTTTTCATAACCACCTAAATCGTAGGCCTTTTGGATATAATAAAGTGCATCTTGATATTTTCTTCGTTTAAATAATATCCAGGCATACGTGTCAAGATAAGTGGAATTGGTTGGTTCGGCTTCAATCGTTTTACGGCTTAATTCTTCAGCATATTCAAGTTTATCCTCACGTAAAGAAAGGTAATAAGCATAATTATTAAGCACATATAAATCCGCTGAATCTTTTTTAATAACTAAATCAAAATAATAATCAGATTTGTCATATTCTTTTAATTCATTATACGTTTCACCTAAATACGTATAAAAATCATTTTCTAAATTCGGGATGTTTTCCACGTAATTAAGCCCATTTTTTAATATGGCAAGGCTTTCTTTATATTTTTGAATTTGAATGCCGGAAATGCCTTTAAAAAGATAAAATATAGCGTGTTTAGGAAAACTATCTATAGCAGTACTCGAAACTGTATACAATGAATTAAATTTGCTCTGATAACTATAAATAGATAATAATTGCTCCCAAACAACGGGATTAACAGAAAATTCATCTACAATATTTCTTAACTCTATTTCAGCTTCTTCCAATTTATTCATTTTTATCAAATAATCAGCATATAAAGTATGTGCTTCCTTTTTATCTTTATACACATCTTTCAATAAAAGTAAATGTTCTTCAATCTGTTGAAAATAGATATTTAATTCTTTAGGATTATGTAACATAGAAATAAAAACCATGGCTTTCGATTGAAAATCAATTTCTTGATTGTATATTACTTTTCGTATATATTTAAAAGCATTGTCATAATCTATCTTTTGGCGGTAAAAATCAATAACAGACAGTTGGCCTAATGCGTTGGAGCTATCAATTTCAAAAAGCTTTTGATAATTTTCATCAGCTATTGTAAATAAATTATCGTTGGTATACATTTCAGCTAAAATCCCATAGTATTGTGGTTGATTGGGATAATGTTTGATTAAACGTTTAATTTCGTCGTAGGCTTTATTTTTTTGGCCTATTTGTTCATATAGACGCTGTTTTGTTAAAGAAAGTGTTTCATTAATTCCGGTTTTTTGTTCAATTTCATCATATAATTCTATGGCTTTAGAGAATTGATCGGTTTCACGGTATAACGCAGCTAAATTATAAGGAATTTCTAAATCTTTTTTATTCGTTTCATATAATTTATTATATACGATAATTGCATTATCGTACTGTTGTTCATTAATATATAAACGTGCTAATTTTAATTGAAACCATTTATTGTGAGGCTCTGTTTCGGCTGCTTTTTTAGCATATTTTACAGCAGTCTCATTATTTCCAATTATTTCATTTATCTGCGCGATTTCAGACATTGCAGCTGCACTTTGAGGATTTATTTCGAGGCTTTGATAAAAAAGTGCTAAAGCAGAATTTAAATCCCCTAAAAGTTTTTTACGATTGGCTTCGATAAATACATAATAATATTCTAATTCTTCATTATCGTCAAGCTCTTTGGTTATTTTTTTGATATCGGTTTTGGTTTGTTTTTGAACAGAACACGAAGCAGCAACTACCATCAAAGGAATTATAAATAATAATATTCTCGTTTTCATCAACATAAAATTTAATATATCCACCAGTTATAAACTAACACAAAAACGGAGTTATAGTTTACAAATTGTACGTTTAACAATTATTAAGAAATAGAACAAACTATTTTACTCCAGTGCTTCCAAAACCTCCTGCACCTCTATCGGTTTGATTAAGCACTTGAACTTCATTAAATATAGCTTGTTCGTGTTTCGAAATAATCATTTGGCAAATTCTTTCTCCTGGTTCTATGGTTACTTTTTCGTTAGATAAGTTGATTAATATTACACCAATTTCACCCCTGTAATCTGCATCAATAGTTCCCGGGCTATTTAATACTGTGAGTCCTTTTTTTAAGGCCAACCCACTGCGAGGTCTTATTTGGGCTTCAAACCCCACGGGTAACTCAATAAATAAGCCAGTGGGTATTAATTTTCTCTCTAACGGGTTTAAAGTGTTAGGTTTTTCTAAATTAGCACGCAAATCCAACCCTGCAGAATGATCTGTACTATAGGCCGGAATGGGATTGGTTGATTTGTTAACAATATTAATCTTCATAAATAAATGATTTTTTTTCTTTGATAAAGGCAAATCCTGCAAAAGCAAGAATTAAAATAGAAACACTAATATAATAAATGGTTTGATTATAAAATATATCTAAACGACTCATAAAAAATAATCCTAATGCTATAATAACATACAAACTTATTTTTTTAAGTTCATATTTTATGGGATAATACTTGCGGCTAAGATAATAGGAAATTATAAGCATTACGATATAACTTGCCAAACTGGCTAATGCTGAACCATAATAGCCAATTCGGGGTATTAAAATAATATTGGCAAAAATTGTAATAGCTGCGCCAGTTCCTGCAATTAAAACACCAAACTTTGTTCTATCGGTAACTTTATACCAAATAGATAAATTAAATAAAATACCGAACAAAAGCTTCGCAAAAAGTAAAATAGGAACAACTTTTAAACCTTCCCAAAATTCTTTATTGATAAAGTGTTTTAGAATATCTATATAAAAGTTAACCCCTAAGAAAATTAGTAAACCAAAAATGATAAAATAGGTCATTATTTTCCCATACAGTTTTTGAGCATCGAGGCTTTCTGCGCTTTTAAAAAAGAATGGTTCTGCCGCATACCGATACATTTGGATAAATAATACCATTAAAATGGAAAGCTTAAAATTGGCTCCATAAATACCCAACTGCTCAACAGGATTTGGATCATTAATTAATTTTGGGATAAGGAGTTTGTCAATATTGTCATTAAGCATTCCAGCCAAACCAATAAATAAAATAGGGTAAGAATAGTTTAGCAATCGTTTTAAAAGCGAAAAATCAAAATGTAATTTTACTTTGAAAATTTCGGGAATTAAAATTACAAAAGTCACAGCACTGCTAACAAAATTAGCAATTAACACATATTCCAGGACCAAGTCAGGATTATAAATATGAGCTAAAAAATTATCTGCTCCTGCCTGATAAAATTTACGGCAAGCATAAAGGTAAAATAAATTTAAAAAGATATTAATGGCAATGCCTGCAACCTTAATAATCATAAACTTAACAGGCCTTTCATCAATTCGTAGTTTTGCAAAAGGAATAGCATTAATTACATCAAAAGATATGATTAAAATAAAATAAATTACAATACGGTAATTATCTATAGCAAAATAATCAACCCATTGCTGTTTAAATATAAGAGATAAAACTAAAAAAATGGAAGTAGTGAAAAATATAGAATATAAACTTGTTCCAAGTACAGAATTGTATTTTTCCTCCTTTTTACTGGCAAATCGGAAAAAACCGGTTTCTAAACCATAGGTTAATAAAACCAACAAAATAGCTGTACTACTGTAAATATAGGTTAACTTTCCATAAAAAAATTTTCCTAAAACGAGGGTATGCAGAGGGACTAATAAATAATTTAAAAAACGGGCAAGCATATTGCTTAATCCGTAAATTAATGTTTGTCCTGCTAATTTTTTTATCTGATTCAATGTTTATAATTTATTTATTCGTAGCCTCGTTTATTAAACAACAAATAACCAAAATTAAACACAAAGTAAAACTTCTTATCTTTTTTATCATAATAATTTAAGCTTAAACTTGCTGGCCCAAATAAAGTATGATAAACCAATGAAGTGGATGCCATATAATTGATATGTGAAAACTCATTCGCGTATTCCGCTTGTTTGTTTACACCGCTTATAATTTTTCGATAAGGCATCATGGCATAAAATTCAGCGCGGAAATGAAAATTATCAGAAATTTTAAGAATCGGTTTTACCCCTATGGCCAAATAGTTATGTGCTCTGTAATTTTCCAAAAACATTGTTTTACTGTGTGGATTGGGTTGAAAAGTATTAGCATTAAGCATTGTTGACGTATAATTACTGAAAAAACTCATATTGGAAAATGATCCCTCAACTAAATAACCTATATTAAAATACTTTCCAAGGGTGAAATAATGGTCTCTTAAAAATTGTATATTGTACCATTTATGATCCTTTTCAATTTCATTTTCAATTTGTGAGGTCGATCCGGGAATAAAATTTTCATTTCCTTTAAGATAATTTAAACTTACGATTTGATTTACCCCTTGAGTAGGATATTGTTTGTGGTTGTGATTATTTTTTTCCAAATTTATTTTAAAATTAAAATAATCAAAATCAGTCACATCATTGGTATCTGCTTTAAAAAATTCCATAGTTTGATAATATTCATCATTAATAGAACCATAAGAAAACTGTGCCTTAAATAAAGAATTTGTAGTAACAGGTACTAACATTGATAACTTTAAATTATTTTCATTTTGGATAAGATAAGGTGGACGTACATCCTCAAAAAATGGTTCAGAGCTGCTGCTATAAAAATCCCATCGATTCATTGTAAACGAACCAATAAAAGCAACCGGTATTTTGGAAGGAAAATCTGCTCGTGCTTGAACCATTACAGAACTGTATAACCGACCAAAATAAATATTTGCATAAGCTGAGCGAGAAATTTTACCTAACTGATTATATTGTAAACTTCCAAAACCATGATTAATGGAACTGGACGATATATTGGCACCAATTCGCGCAATAAATCTACTCTCTTCACTAACTTTCATCTTTAATCGAAAAAATTCACTTTTTTTATCGTAAAATGCTTCAGGATAAATAGAAGAAATAGTGCCATCCGCTAAAAGTTTAAAATATGTTTCTTTTAATTCATCAATGGTAAAAACAGAATCACGGTGGAAAATGCTTTTTTTCACATAATCTTTTTCTTTGCTGTTTAATCCATCTATCACAACATCTTTAAACAATAATGGTGGAAGTTTTGATTTATACTGATCTCTTCTTTGCATTAATTTTATAGTATCTCTGCGAATTGGAATCAACCTTTTAATGCTGTCGATCATTTCATAGGTTTTATCATACCCTTTTTGGATAATATTCGCAGCTTTATCAAAATCAAGCAATTTCACATTTACAAATTTCGATTCTATTAAAATACCATTATCAGGAAGATCATAATCGACCTTTTCCATCAACATATTTTCTAATTGTACAACTACATTATCGGGTTCGGGTTTAGGAGAATTATCTGCGGTTTTGCTTCCTATAATATAATCTGGAGCATAATCATTTTTCATCACATCGTATGGAAAATTATTTTTCATTCCGCCATCAAAATATAAAACACGATCTATTTCAATGGGTTTAAAATAAAAGGGGAAGGTCATAGAAGCACGTATAGCTGAACCTAAATTACCCTTTCTAAAAATTTTGGCTTTATTATTATAGATATCAGTACCCACACAGCGAAAAGGAACAAATAAACTATCAAAATTGTAATTTGCGGCAGCATTCGCCGGGCTAAAAATCTGCATTGCAGCAAAATCCATCTGATGTGTAGGGACTAAATTTGTGGGTAGTTCGGCTTTTGCTGTAGAATCTTTGATACGGATTTTAATATTTACCATATCAGCAGCAACTGGTGATTTTTTAAAATAATAAACAAAATCCTGCTCAATGTAACCATAGGCCCAATTTCGAAATTCAGCAGATAAAACCAACTGTTCCATTTCTTCGGGAGAATAACCAATAGCATATAAACCTCCTACAATAGCACCCATAGAAGTTCCGGCTACATAATCAATAGGGATATTGTTTTCTTCTAATGCTTTTATAACACCAATATGTGCTAATCCTTTGGCACCACCTCCACTCAACACCAATCCCACCTTTTTTTCTTGCGAAAAAGAATAAATATACAGAAAACAAAAAAACAGTATGATGAACAAATTTTTGGTTTTCATTATGATTATTTTAATTCTAATGAAATGTTGCTATTTTTGCTATTTAAATTAAAGGACTAAATTACGATGAAAAAAATATTTATAATTATTTTTTCGGTTATTTTATTTTTAAATGGTTGTGATATACCTATAAAAAAAGAAAAAAAAGCCGAACTGTATAAAATTGAGACCGAATATGGTGATATGATTTTTAAATTACATGACCAAACCCCGTTGCATAAAAAAAATTTTAAAAAACTCATAGAACAAAATTATTTTGATGGATTACTTTTTCACCGTGTTATTAAAGATTTTATGATACAGGGTGGAGATCCTGACTCGCGTAATGCAAAACCCGGAGAAATGCTTGGAAACGGAGGCCCTGGTTATACAATTCCCGCTGAATTTGTGGATACTATTTTTCATAAAAAAGGAGTTATTGCAGCAGCACGCGAAGGAGATGATGTAAATCCGGAAATGCGCTCGGCAGGATCTCAGTTTTATATTGTACAGGGCAAAGTTTTTAGTGACGAAGATATCAAAAAGGTTGAAAACCGAATAAACGCCTCGCGATTAAATAAGTTAATTACAAAATATATAAAAGAAGCCGAAGAAAAAGCATACGAAACAGGCGTTACTATCGATTACCAGGTTATTGTAAGAGAAGCCAGAAAAAAAGCAGAAAAGCAATTTAAAAAAAAAGGTATGTGCAAAATTCCTAAGGATAAACGAAAAATTTATCAAACCATTGGCGGAACACCTCATCTTGATGGAGCCTACACTGTTTTTGGCGAAGTAATCGAAGGGCTTGAAGTAATCGATAAAATTGCTGCTGTTGAAACCGATGAAAACGACCAACCATTGAAAGATATCAAAATGACAATTAAAAAATTATAACCTATAAATATGATGATTGATAAGATTAATAAATATCTTGAAGAAAGCAAATCGTTTATTGCAGATAACCTCGAAGAGATAGAAGCGTTTCGGATAAAATATCTTGGCAAAAAAGGAATAATTAATGATTTGTTTGCAGAATTCAAAAATGTTCCACGTGAAAACAAAAAAGAGGTAGGACAAAAATTAAATGAACTAAAAATTTCGCTACAAGAAAAAATTAATGCGCTTAAAAATGCCCTGGAAGAAAAATCTTATAGTCATTCGGATATAGATTTAAGCTTACCCGGCGATCCCATCCATATGGGCACCCGTCATCCCTTATCTATTGTACGAAACAAAATTATTGACATTTTTAAGCGATTAGGATTTACCATTTCCGAAGGGCCTGAAATTGAAGACGATTGGCATGTATTCTCTGCATTAAATTTTCCGGAAGAACATCCTGCCCGGGATATGCAGGACACGTTCTTTATTGAAAAAAATCCTGATATTTTATTACGTACACACACTTCCTCCGTTCAGGTTCGCGTGATGGAAAATTCACAACCACCTATTCGAACTATTTCGCCTGGCCGCGTTTTTAGAAACGAAGCCATTAGTGCTCGTGCACATTGCATATTTCACCAGGTAGAAGGATTATATATTGATGAAAATGTATCGTTTGCCGATCTAAAGCAAACATTACTATATTTTGCTAAAGAGATGTTTGGCGAACAAACCGAAATAAGATTACGACCCTCCTATTTTCCATTTACCGAGCCCTCGGCAGAAATGGATGTTGCCTGTAATATTTGCCATGGTAAAGGATGTAATGTTTGTAAATACACAGGATGGCTGGAAATTTTAGGCTGCGGAATGGTAGATCCTAACGTTCTTGAGAGTTGTACTATTGATAGTAAAAAGTATACTGGTTTTGCTTTCGGCATGGGCATTGAGCGAATTGCCATGTTAAAATACGGAATAAATGATCTTCGCTTGTATTTTGAAAATGGTGTGCGATTTTTAAATCAATTTAAATCGGCGAATTAACATTATTCATAAATTTTAAAATAAACAAAAAACCCTGCTCGATTAAAACGGCAGGGTTTCTTTTTTATAATTTTTCTATTTTACTTTTCGGTGTTAATCTGTATCTCTGTACTCATTTTTATATACTTTCGATAAACAAAACTAACACCACAATATCTCTCTTCCGATAAATTAACCGCTTTATTAATTTTATCTTCAGGCAAATCATTACCCCAAAATTTATAAATTATTTTCATCTCATCGTAATGTTTAGGATGCTCGTCGGTATTATTCGCAACCACTTCAACATTAAAGTCATCTAATTCAACACGCATTTTTCTTAAAATCGAAACAACATCCATTCCGGTACAACCTGCTAAAGCTAATAACATAAGCGGTTTTGGCCTTGGGCCAAGGTCATTACCACCAACAGCATCATCAGCATCAACAACTATTTTATGGCCATCTAGTTCGGTCTCAAAGGCCATTCCTTTTTTCCAATTTAAATTTAATGAAGTTTTCATATCTTTACATATTTTAATATTATACTATTTTTACAAATATACTGTTAAATAATATATTGCAAATTCTTAATATCTAAAACAAAAAAGTTAATTTTGTATTTTAGATTATTGAAAAATAAATTAAAAATAGTATTTATTTGCTGATTTTAAAATATATAATACCGATGTAATCTTTTGTAATAATGAAAAATCGCGATCAAATACCATCATGCGAAAACTGCATTAACAAAATTAATTCTATTTTTAAACATCTTTTACCGGAAGAATTTTTAAAAGTAGAGAAAGAAAAAGTTTGCAATTCATACAAACGCGGAAGTATTATTTATCATGAGGGAAGCAGAACGAATGGTTTTTATTGTATAAATTCAGGTATTTTAAAAATCTATAAAACAGGGATTGACGGACGCGAACAGATTATTGCATTTGCTAAAAAAGGAGATATTATCGGTTACCGTTCTATCTTAAGTAATGAATTAGCCTGCTCGTCGGCAAAAGTGATTGAAGATGCTATATTATGCTTTATACCTGGCGAAACATTAATAAGCCTGGTAAAAACCAACGGCAATTTTTCCATAGCTATGATGCAACAAACCTGTAAAGAATTAGGCGAGGCAAATTCTTTTATTACGGATATTGCGCAAAAAACTGTTCGGGAAAGACTTGCTGAAGTACTATTAAACCTAAAAGAAATTTTCGATTTAGATGAAGATCAAATATTACAAATTTCATTAACCCGCGAAGAATTAGCAAACATTGTAGGTACGGCAACTGAGTCGGTTATTCGCCTTTTATCCGAATTTAAACAAGATCAATTGATTGATTTAAACGGAAGAAAAATTAAAATTCTTGATACCAAACGATTGGAAAAAATATCGAATGCTTTTAATTAAATAGATTTTGCTGATCGCCTCGCTCCTTTATCCGGTTTAAATGTTTATACGCAAATTCAGTAGCTTCTCTTCCGCGTGGTGTTCGTTTCAAAAAACCTTCTTTTATTAAAAATGGCTCATAAACTTCTTCAATAGTACCACTATCTTCTCCAATAGCAGTAGCAATAGTATTAAGTCCAACAGGCCCGCCTCTAAATTTATCAATTATGGTTAATAAAATCTTATTATCCATTTCGTCCAATCCATGTTTATCAATATTAAGCGCTTTTAAAGCATATCGTGAAATTTCAATATCTATTTTTCCGTTGCCTTTTACTTGAGCAAAATCACGAACTCGTCGCAATAAAGCATTTGCAATTCTAGGGGTTCCGCGCGAACGGGATGAAATTTCATCTGCTGCATTAGCTGCAACATCTACATTTAAAATTTTAGACGACCGTTTAATAATCTTACTTAAGGTATCATGATCGTAATATTCTAAATGTAAACTAATTCCAAAACGTGCTCGCAACGGACTAGTTAATAATCCTGAACGTGTAGTTGCACCAATTAAAGTAAAAGGATTGAGATCAATCTGTACACTTCGTGCACTCGGCCCCTTATCAATCATAATGTCAATTTTATAATCTTCCATTGCAGAATAAAGGTATTCTTCTACCACCGGGCTTAATCGATGAATTTCATCAATAAACAAAACATCACCCTCTTCCAGATTAGTTAATAACCCAGCTAAATCGCCAGGCTTATCTAAAACCGGGCCTGAGGTTAGTTTTAAATTCACATTTAATTCATTGGCAATAATATTGGCAAGTGTTGTTTTTCCTAATCCCGGAGGGCCGTGTAATAAAACATGGTCTAATGCTTCGGAACGCATTTTAGCCGCTTGTACAAATACCTGTAAATTTTCTACCACTTTAAACTGCCCTTTAAAATCATTAAAATTTAAAGGCCTAAGTTTAATTTCAAACTCCCGGTCGCGGTCTAAATAATTTTCTTCCCTTATATTAAATTCGTCCATGTAAATAAATTTCTCTACAAATTTAACAAATCTATTGTTCGTTGTAATTTGTAAAATCTATTTTTACTCCATTAATTTTATAAATTTTATCTTCTTTGTATTGCACAACTAAAAATAATTCTCCCTTTTCATCATATTTGGCCCAGGATTTTACTTTTTGTCCAGTTTCATAATATTGAATTTTTTTAATATTGCCATTTGGATAATAATATACATGTTTTTCATCACGACTTCCCTGTATAAACATACCTTCGTAGGCTAATTCGTCATTCGATTTATAATACCTGTACCATTTCCCGTCTTTGAATCCCATAATATATTTTCCGGTTTCGGTCTGGTCACCTATATCATAATTCCAAACACCTTCTTTTTCTCCCTGAATATAATTTCCTTTGGCAATTACTGTCCCTGAATCAGAATATTCAATTGATTCACCATCAGGTAAACCGTATATATAAAATTCTTCTTTTCGTTGTTGCCCGTTTTTAAAATACCATTTCCAACTTCCGGATAATTTTCCTTTAGAATAGGTACCCGTTTGTTCCACACGTCCATTAGAAAAATAAAAAATCCATTTACCCGTTTTTTTATCATTTTGATAATATCCTTCTGCTTTTTTGTTTCCTTCGGGATAATAATCAATCCATTGTCCTTGTTTTTTTCCATCTAATTCAATTATTCCTTCACTTATTAATTGATGATAAGCATTATATAATTTAGATTGAATAACATTTCCTTTTTTATCAAAATATCGATGAATACCAATAGGTTTCTGATTTAAATAACTACCCTGAAAAATTAAATTTTCATTTTCATCAAACTTCTCTCTTACATCAATATCGGTAACAAAACTATCCGTTTTTTCAATTAATTCTCCATTTTCATACTGTAAAGCATTTATTAAAAAACCATCTTTATTATAAATTTTAAAAACTCCATTCAACTGCCCATTGAAGTATTCTTTTTCTTCTTTTATCGTTCCGTTAGGATAAAAAACTTTCCAAACTCCTGTTTTTTGGCCCTGCTCATCATACCTGTTAATTTCTTCGTGTAAAATTACTTCATTATTGCGGTAGCGCGTTATTGAAATAATATTGCTATCAATATCAAATGTAAAAGCTAAACCATTTTTAACATCATCGATAAAAGAAATTATTATTTTAATTTGACCGTTCCGATAATAATGGTAAGTTTTTCCATTTCTTTGATCATTTAAATATAATTCTTTCGATTGAAGATTTATTTTACCATCATCCAAAACAGGATAATAGGTATAAACATATCCGTTTTTTTTTCCCTGTAGATAATTAATAATTTTTGAAGTATCGCCGGTATGGTTAAAAAATATCCAGGTACTGTCTAATTTTCCATTTTTCCATTTTCCAATAGAGCGTCTTACACCACTCATATGATAAGATTTCCAAATACCTCCTGGTTTTCCATTTATTAAATAACCTTTACTGGCTATTTGCCCGTTACCGTGGAAATATTCTTTATAAATAGTATCTGATTGTGATTGTGAAAATACAATCTGAACAGAAAAAAATAAACAAAAAATAAAAATTAACTTTTTCACCCTGAAAAATTTAAACAATTTTTAAAGATATAAAAAAAGCAAGGGAATATAAACCCTGCTTTTCAATCAATATAACCTACAAATTAAATTGTTTCGAAATTTCCAACATCTTATCAATAGATTTTCGGGCTTTATTCATAATTTTTTCATCTAAAATAACCTCAGGCAGCTCATATTTTAGTGTATTATAAATTTTATCAACGGTAATTAATTTCATAAAATTACAATCATTACATCCACAAGTAGAATCTTTTGATGGTGCAACAATATATGTTTTCTCAGGATTTTGTATTTCCATCTGATGTAATATTCCAGATTCCGTAGCCACAATGTACTCCTTGCTATCATCTGATTTAGTAAATTTCAAAAGTGCCGCTGTGGATCCAATAAAATCAGAAACTATTTGTACTGGTTTTTGACATTCAGGGTGAGAAATAATTTTTGCATCAGGATAATGCTTTTTCAAATCTAAAATTCCTTCTAACGAAAACTCTTCATGTACATGACAAGCTCCATCCCAAATAACCATCTCCCGGCCGGTAACTCTTTGAATATAGCTTCCAAGATTTTTATCTGGTGTAAATATAATTTTTTGTTTTTTTGGTAATGATTCTACAATTTTTAAAGCATTGGTAGAAGTACAACAAATATCGGTTAATGTTTTAATTTTGGCCGTTGTATTTACATATGAAATCACTAAATGGTCGGGATGTTTTTTTATAAAAACTTCAAATTCATCGGCTGGACAAGAATCAGCCAATGAACATCCGGCATTTAAATCAGGTATTAACACTTTTGTTTTAGGCGAGAGAATTTTGGCTGTTTCTGCCATAAAATGAACTCCGGCAAATACTATAATATCAGCATCTGTTTTTGCAGCTTTTTGAGATAATGCTAAACTGTCTCCCACAAAATCGGCTAAATCCTGAATATCTGATGTTTGGTAATAATGCGCTAAAATAATTGCATTTTTTTCTTTTTTAAGCTTGTTGATCTCATCTAAAATATGGATATTATTTTTAGGTTTTTCATCGATAAATCCTTTTTCTAAAATATCTTTTTCAACATTCATAATATATATTATATTTAATTATTTTAAATTTATATCTATATAATAATAATAATATCCTGTTAATATTGTTCTAAAATTTTTAATAATTCACTTGACTTTTATGATATTAAAAAGTTGTTAAACCTGTTTTAACAATGTAAATTAACTTTATTGTATTGATTTTTAAATTTTTAAAGCTATTATTAACATGTTGTTAATATGGATATATAGTGAAAACTTTTTGAGTAAAAATTAACTTTTATGGTTAAAAAAATGTTTGAAATTTGTGTGACAAAACTAAAAAAATATTTTTGATAAATCTTTAAAATTTTTATATAGAACACTCTTTTAATATATCAAGTAATAGTTTTTAAAATTTATTGACTTTAATTAACATTTACTTAACAATAATTGACAAAGAAATTAACATTAAGTGAAAATAAGGTAAAGTATTTTAAATTTCTATGATCTAAACTATTTATGTGTTTTATTAATAGTATATTATTAATTAAAATAGTATATTTTATTATAAATCTTTATTATATAAAATTTTAAAAATTGTTATTTTAAAATATTTATAATAAAATAAATATATTGGTTAAATTTGAGTAATGGAAATTAATAAATTATATTTTATTTAATTATGGCTAACAAAAATATTTCATTAGCTATAGCAAGTGACCATGCAGGATATAAATTTAAAGAGCAATTAAAAAAATATCTTAAACATAAAGGGTATACAATAAAAGATTTTGGAACCTCTTCGGATGAAAGCACTGATTATCCTGACTATGCTCACCCTTTAGCATCGGCTGTTGAAAAAGGAGATTATACATTTGGTATTACGCTTTGTGGAAGCGGAAACGGAATTAGTATGACAGCCAATAAACACCAGGGTATACGTTCGGCACTTTGTTGGAATAAAGAAATAGCCCAATTTGCCCGTTTACATAATGATGCAAATGTTTGTTCGTTACCGGCACGGTTTATTTCTTATAATTTAGCAGAGGAAATAGTAAATATATTTTTAAATACTAATTTTGAAGGTGGAAGGCACCAACGAAGAGTTGAAAAAATTCCTACACATTAAATATATTTTGTGATGTTATCAAATACATGTAAATATGCCATACGAGCTGTTATTTATTTATCATTAAATGGCGGCGAAGAAAAAAAAATTGGAATAAAAGAAATTTCTAAGGAGCTGGATATTCCAACACCCTTTTTAGGAAAAATTCTACAGACATTGGCTAAAAATAAGCTATTAAGTTCAACCAAAGGACCTCATGGTGGGTTTGGACTTGCCAAACCATCAAAAGATATTACGTTGTTAAATATTGTAGAAGTAATTGATGGTCTCGATTTTTTCAATACCTGTTTAATTGGTTTACGAACCTGTAAACCTACTGCTCATGATGATATTCAATGTCCTGTACATCATAAATATGAACCAATAAGTAAACAAATTTACGATTTGTTTAATAACGAAACTATTGAAAATTTAAAAATTCAAATTGAAGAATCAGATGGTAAAATAGGATTATAAAATTTTTAACCACCGAGATTCTTTTATGTATGAATATAATAGGATAGCAAAAAAACAGCCGGTTGTGTTTGCCAAAATATCTAAAATTTCTGCTGACCGGGTTTGGGTTAAATAAAATTGAAGCACTTCCATAAGCATTCCATAGCTAATAACCCAAACAAAAGTAATTAACATATGGTAATATTTTTTTCGTTTATCAGAACGTATAAGCGAGGCAAGGATAGAGAGCGATAATATTAAATATAATAACATGTGTATAACTTTATCCATATATGGAAAATTTAGAAGAGAAATTTTATTCAGGTTTTCTCCTGATGTTATACTTCCATATAAAATAAAAAGTGATATAAGTATTGGTTTCCAGTAATTTATTATATTATCTTTTATTTTCATATTTTGTTTTATAAAATAATAAGCGAATATAAAATTAATTTTTGTAACTTATAAAACGCTATATTTTATTAATTGCTAAACGAATAATTTAGTTTTTTAATATATAATTAAATTTTGAAGTTATGGACAAAAGAGATGCAATAATAAAATCATTACTAAAAGATTTAAAAAAAGAAAATATCAATACCTGGTTTGATTTGGGTTTGTTTTTAGACAGAATTAAAGAAAGCCGGGACGTTTCAAAATTTAAATTTTCTGGAAGTTATTATAAGGAATTTAAAGAATTCATGTGTAATTCAAACATGGCCTTTTTAACTTTTCAATATGCTATTGATGGTGTTAGTATTGAAGTAAAAAAATATACCAAAATTTTCAAGGATAAATATAACACATCAAACATTCATTATATAGCTGGTAAATTTTTCCCGGAATCGAAAAAAATGATACCGGAATATGTGAAAAAATTTGAATTAGAGTCCATACAAGGTTTTGATGACTGGAAATTGTATAAAGATTTTTTCTTTACACATTTAGAGCGCGGTAGTAAAGAATATAATGAATTAATCATTAAATTCTGGAAAGAAACATTACAAATTGTTAAGGAACTGGGGAATTATATTGTATATGAAAATATTCAATTGCTCTATTTGATTAATGTTTGTTCAAATCCGGGAAATGTTTCTTTAGCCCTGGCCGTTACTTTACTTTCCGAATATTTAAAAATTCCGGTAATAAATAATAGCCACGATTTTTTCTGGGAAGGCGGGAACAAAGAAATTAATAAAAAAGTATATCATTTACCCGATGGACCTCGCGATTTCTTTTTTAAAAATGCACATGTAGGCGAAATTTTTTCTATTATAGAAATGTTGTATCCGTGGGATTCACGAATATGGATGCATGTTAATATCAATAAACAACAATCCGAACGATTGATTAAAATTAACGGAATAAATCCTGCAAATGTAACCGAAATTGGAACTGCCGTTGATACGGATGAATATCAAAATACGACGAAGAGAAAAAAAATCAGCACCTTTTATCAATTTGAAAAAATTTTAAGTCGTTACCAAGATACATTGATAAGTTATTCAGTTAAAGATGTATTGGAAAGTAATCTGGTTTCTCCCTATTTTATAAGACCTATTTTAATAGGAGCCCGAAAAACGAAACCTTTACCTAAATTTCTAAATGAAAATATTATTTTTTTACAGCCTACACGTATCATTGCACGTAAACGAATTGAAATAGGATTTAATTTAGTTAAGAAACTTTTTGATGAAGAAGATTTTTATAACCGTTTTAAGGAAACAAAAAATCTTAAGCTTACTCTTTTAATTACCGGCCCAATTGCTTCAGGACACTTTGAATATTTTAAGCAATTACTGAATCGTTTTCAACAATTATTAAAAAATCTGGAACCCAAAATCCGTAATAAAGTATTTTTAGCTTTTTTGTTTAGCGAGCTGGATAAAAAAACTTTTAAGGAAAAGTTTGATGATCCGGTAGGAATTCCTGAATTGTATAATATTGCTTCGTTAGTTTTGCTGCCGAGTAAAACTGAAGGCCGTGGATTGCCCATTATTGAAGCAACTGCTTGCGGAACGCCAATTTTTTGCAGCCGCTATTATCCTGAAAATGTATATTCCGAAGTAATTGGAGAGCACCTTCCACATCAGGACAGGCTCAAAGTTATTGAGTTTGATGGAAAAAATATCACTAAAAAGCACACTAAAAAAATTATGGAAAGTGTATTTTTTCCCCATAAATTTACCCATGTTATTGCACATAATCAGCAAGTTGTTAATAAAAGATATAGCTTAAAATCACTTAAAATAAATTTTGATGATATTTGTCAAAAATTTTATTATCAGATAGGTACTAAAAATACTGTATTTAATAAAGCAAAAAAAGCCCTTCAATCTTATCAAAAAATTGTTAATTATACTAATGCCGATTTAGAAGCTATATTAGATATTCAAAATCGTGAATATTTACCGGGTTTTGGACGACTGCGATTTATGATTTTATTAAAATCACTCATTGATCCCAGCTATTTTAGGGTTGAAGAGCAATTTTTTCGTGGGAAAGCTTATCAATATGCAAGACAAACTTTGGAAAAAGATGAAGGTGAAATTACTACCAAAAAGAAACTCCAATTTTTTAATGCTGTAGAAAGTATCTTTTTATATCACACAGGAGAAATGGATATTCAACACGACCATTCGTTGCCTTATCGTCATCGTAATAAAAATAAGTATCCATACCAGGATTTTACTATACAAGAGTTAAGTGGGTTAATAAATATGCTTTATTATGACATTATTCCCATTCAGGAGAAACCGGAAATTGATGTAAACGCACATTTTTTTACCGATTTTGATTTGGCTTTATCGCAATTAACTTCAAGTACTTATTTAGGTATTGACGACCGCAAATTTTTAATAAAAAAATTGCAATCGAATGTTCCTATTGCCTATTTCCCCGGGAAATATATCCAAAATGAGATTGAATTTTTTGCCTTGCAATCTGTTCGCTCAAGGTTAGAATTAAAAATTGATGAAGAATTAACAGAAGATATATTGAAAGAATGTTCTGAATACATTTCTCCTGTTTATATCATGGCCAGTACAAAAACAACGATTGAAAATTATAACCGCGATAGTATTGAAAAGTTTATTTTGGAAGGGAATGATGAAGAATTGAAATTACTTTATCAATATAAAATTCTGCAAGTAGTTAATATTGATCAGTGGTGTGTAGGAATCCATTTTAATCAGCTGGGAGAGGAAGGATTAAAAGCACTGCGAAGAGTAAAAGAAGAAAAAGGATTTATTATTTCAAATCGTACAGAAGCTGCTGTAATGACTGATATTGTTGATATAGACAGGTTTCATATAGGAAAAATTGAAGACCGTATTACCGAGTCAATTATGGGAATACCGATGAATACCGGATTTATTCAGTATGTTCCTGCCGGAATGCGGGTTACATTAGCTTATCCCACGCCTGTTCAAACGGCCAAAGATTTTCATGATTATTTAAAAAGTGATGAATTTAATAAAGCCATTAAGAAATTTGGAGAAAAGAAAGTTTTTGAAATTTTACATAAAGATGCAAAGGTCAAATTGTCACCTGTTAAAAAAGTGATAGGCGATTTGTTGGCTTCGAATGAATCAGCAGATGTGGTTTCTTATGAGTTTGTGAGCGGAGTGTATAAGGATAGACGGCCATGGAACGGGGTAATAGCCAAAACCCGCTTGGATAAAGCAAAATGGGAATTCATCATTCGATCATCAGAAAAAACTCAACCGGTAACATCATTTATAAATGATTTTGAAAAAGAGTATAAGCAACCTGTAAAAATTGCATGGAATGGAGGTTATATTCTTAATCCGGAATTGGTTGGAAAATTAGGATTACCTGAATCCTATATTGGTTCACCCTTGGGTTTGTTAATAGCAGATGGAAAAGTGTTAAGTGCTCCTTTATTTAATAAGCCTGCATTAGTTTTTACCGATAATGGTGTTGATATCTTTCGGGTAAATTGTTCAAAAGGTGTCTGTGTTTCACGTGGAACAGTTTCTCTAGAGTTTTCTCAGGCTCAATACAATAACGAATCGGATAAAGAAAATCCCGCTTTTTTTGATTTGATGTATGATAAAGAAGAAATTGATGCCCATGGAAAAACATTTGTTCGTTTAGCCGGGAATATTATTAAAGATATAGTGGAAACCAAAGAAAATCAGAAAGTTAAAATTATTCCTGTAGGGTTAACACTGGCCTTTCTTCAAGATAAATTTCCTGCCGACTGGAAAATTGGAGATGAGGTTGAATTAAAAATTAAAGGGTTGGAAAATATTATTCATGCGGTTGAGGCTGGCCCTATGTTGATTGATAATGGAAAAATATGTCTGGATATGGAAATAGAAGGATGGAAAACACAACATTCGATTAAAACACAAGCAGCCCGATTAGATTATACCGATATGCGCGGGCCTAAAATTGCCGCAGGAATTGATAATAAAAATAATCTTGTTGTTTTAGCTATTAACGGACGAATACGTGAGTCGGTTGGTGCTACACACCTTAATATGGCTGAAATTTTACAAAAGTTTAATATCATTAAAGGCATGGGTTTCGATCCCGGAGGAAGCAGCACGTTGGTAGTTAACGGAGAAACATTAAATATTTCTCCCTATAATAGCCGATACGAAGAAAATGTTTTTTCTCTGCCTCCGCAACCTAGAGCTGTTTCTAACGTTGTAATGGGATATATACAAAACAAAGAAAAATAAACAATTGGCAGGTATTTATTTACATATTCCGTTTTGTAAAAGAAAATGTGCATATTGCGATTTTTTTTCGCTGGCTAATGCAAAACATCAAGACGATTTTGTACAAGCCATTCTTCAGGAGGTTTCGTTGCAGCAACATTACCTGGATAATGAACGTGTGCAAACCATTTATTTTGGAGGAGGTACACCTTCATTGCTTTCTATTGGACAGTTGGAAGAAATACTAAATGCTTTGCATAAAAATTTTAGAATTGATAAAAATATCGATCTAACCCTCGAAGGTAATCCTGAAAATTTAACTCAAACTTTTTTAAGAGATTTAAAATCCCTTGGATTTAATCGGTTAAGTATTGGAATACAGTCGTTCAACGATGATGATTTAATGTTGATGCGTAGAACACATAATGCAAAAACAGCTGTTAAATCTATTTATAATGCAAAAAATCAAGGATTTAAGAATATTTCTGTTGATTTAATTTACGGATTACCCAATTTTACACGTGAAAAATGGGAAAAAAATTTAGAGCAAACCTTTCTGTTAGATGTGCAACATATTTCTGCCTATCATTTAACCATTGAACCCAAAACTCTTTTTAAAAAGTGGTATGATGAAAATAAAATTCATTTACCAAACGAAGAGAAAAGTTTAGAACAATATCAGCTTTTGGTCGAAAAAACTGCTGCCAACGGATTTTTACATTATGAAATTTCCAATTTTGCCAAAGATGGATTTCTTTCGTTACATAACACCAATTATTGGGTGGGTGTAAAGTACTTAGGATTAGGCCCTTCTGCGCATTCGTATAATTTAACTTCACGACAATGGAATATTTCAAATCTGCACGTATATTTGGCCGAAATATCAAAAGGAAATATACCATTCGAAAGGGAAAATTTGTCGTTACAGGAAAAATATAACGATTTTATTATAACATCTTTTCGAACCATGTGGGGATTAAATTTGGAAAAATTTGTTTTAAATTTTGGGTCATCGTATAAAAAATATTTTTTAAAAAAAATTGAAAAATATTTGGATCAAGAATTTTGTATACAAAATCATGATCAAATAAAATTATCCGAACAAGGAATGTTTATTTCTGATCATATTATGACTGATTTATTTTTTGAATAAAAATATTTTTTATGATATCAACAGGAAAATTGTTTGAAGACCAGGAACCTTTTCGTTTATTATTTGAATTATCGAATGATCCAATTTTAATATTCAAAGATTTTCAGTTTGTAGATTGCAATAAGGCAACTTTAACATTATTAGGTTTTTCGTCTAAGAAAGAGTTTGAAACAGCAATAGATGAAGTATTGGCTCCTGAATATCAGCTCGATGGAGAGAAATCATCCGTTAAAGTGAAAACGATGATGAATAAAGCTTACCAAAAAGGCAATCATCGATTCGAATGGGTACATTTAAATAAAAAGAAAGAAGTGATATATGTTGATGTAACATTAACCCAAATATCTTATCTGGAGCAAAATTATCTTTTTGCTATTTGGCGGGATATGTCCAAACAAAAGAAATATGAAAAAAATCTGGAAGAAAGCGAAAAATTGTATAGTACCTTATTTGAACAGGCAGCTGATGGTATTTTGGTTGGGATTAATAAGGGTGAAATTATTGACGCCAATAAAAGTGCTTGTAAATTAATAGGTTATAATAAAGATGAATTGATAGGAAAAAATATAAAACATTTATTCAGCCCGAAAGAATTAGCAATAAATCCATTGAGGTATGATTTAATTAAGAACGGAGATACAATAATAAAGGAGCGTGAAATTGTATGCAAAGACGGGAAAGTTGTTCCTGTAGAAATGAATACGAAGATTTTAGAAGACGGACGTATGCAGACTTTATTTCGAGACATTTCGGTTCGGAAAATGGCTGAAAAAGCTCTTATTGAAAGTGAAGAGAAATACCGCAATGTATTTAAATATGCTCCGCTTGGGATTTTTCATTACGACCAAAACGGAGTTATTACTGATTGTAATCAGAACTTTATAGATATTATTGGTTCTTCGAAAGAGCAGTTGATAGGACTGAATATGCTCAAAGATTTAAATAATCTTGAAATAACTAAAAAAATTGAGCTTTCCTTAAAAACAGGAGAAGGAGTATATGAAAACTGGTACACTTCGGTAACCGGAAAAAAAACGACCTTTGTAAAAGGCTTATTTAAATGTATATTCGATGAAAATAGAAACTTTATTTCCGGTATTGGGCTCATTGAAGATATTACTCAACGTAAAAAAGCAGAGATAGCCCTAATTGAGAGTGAGCAAAAATACCGAATGCTTTTTGAAAATGCCAGCGATTCTATAATGATTATGAACGAAGATATTTTTGTTGATTGTAATGAAAAAACGTTGGAATTATTTGGATGCTCAAAAAAAGAACTAATAGGGCAGTCTCCTTATAAATTCAGCCCTAAAAAACAGCCAGATGGGAGAAGTTCAAAAGAAAAGGCTAGAGAAAAAATAAAGGAAGCAATACAAGGAAAGTCGAAAATTTTTGAATGGGTACACCAAAAAGCTGATGGAACAAATTTTTATACCGAAGTAAGTTTAAATGTTTTTGATTTACAAAATAAAAATACGGTACAAGCTATTGTCCGCGATATCTCTGATAGAAAAGAATTTGAACAACGAATTTACGAAACAATTATTGAAACAGAAGAACGCGAAAGGCAGCGTTTAGCAAGCGATATACACGACGAAATAGGGCCATTATTATCCAGTTTGAAAGTGTATATTGAGTCATTAAATCCGAAAGGAGACGCCACAAAACAACAATACATTAAAAGCAAACTTCAGGAATTGATTAAAGAAACGATTGATAATGTCCGAGAAGTTTCTAATGCAATCAGCCCATACTTACTAAATAAATATGGAATGGAAGCAGCTATTGAATCTTTTATTAAACAAACAGAAAATATTCTTACCATTCATTTTAAATCCAACCTAAAGGATAAAAGGTTTCCGCTCAAAACAGAAATTGTTTTTTTTAGGATTATTAAAGAGCTGATAAATAATACGCTAAAACATGCCCGGGCTAAAAATATTGGCGTACATTTGCAATATAACAAAGGTGAATTGCTTTTGTGTTATACCGATGATGGAATTGGTTTAGATAAGAAATATTTATCTTCAGGTAAAACAGAAGGGATGGGATTATTTAATATCATTAACCGGGTTAACTCAATACAAGGAGATTATAAATTTTACGAAATGTCAGACGGTTTTAAATTTACATTAACCAAAAAGACACCTTTACTGGAAAGCATAAAAAAATAATATATTATATTTATTATGACCGTACTCATTGTAGATGATAATAAACAATTTTTAGAAGCATTTAAATTTTTTCTACAGGAAAATTTTTCGGATAGAATAGAAGAAATTTTTGAAGTATCGAATGGGCAAGAATGTCTCGATATTTTAAAAAGAAATGCAATAGATATTGTTTTTATGGATTTTGAAATGCCTGTAATGAATGGGGTTGAAGCAACCAAAATAATAGTTGATTTATACCGTAACTTAAAAGTAGTAGCAGTATCCTTTCATTCTGAGCTTGAAGATATGGAAAAAATGTTAGAAGCAGGAGCCCGTAATTATATTATAAAAGAAGAAATTAGCCCCGAAGCCGTAGAAAAATGTTTTACAAACATGTAAAATCAGACGTTTATTTTTTTGTTGCCAACGTAATTAATTTTGATAATTTTTCTTCAAGCGTATCGTAAGAAAAATATTTTTCCCCTAACTGAAAATTATATTCCCCAATTTCTTTATTTAATTGATCATTGTATATTATTTCCTGCATTTTCTTTAGTGCTTTATCTGTAATTTGATTATCTTCAAGCATAACCGTTTTAAATCCCTTACTTCCAATATCTGGCCAATATACTGGTTTATAGTTATTAACAAATATTGATTTTTTGGCTAATACCGCTTCGACAAAAGCATTACCAAAACCCTCATAGGTGCTAAAATAAGTACAAGCCCGAGCGTGTGCATAGGCATCCGATAAGGAATAGCTTTTATCATTTACCGAGCCAGCAAACCCTTTCGTAGAAAAGCTGTGATAAGCAAAATGTACTTGTTTACTAATTTTAAGTTGATGAATTAAATCTACCAGTTCCATATAATATTCACTTCCGGCATCATCGGCATAATTGCCGGTAATAATAAGTTTGATTTTTGGATTATTTAATAAATCAATGAGTTTAATTGCCGTTTCGATACCTTTACGGCGAACAATTCGGGTAATCTGAAATAATAAAATATCATCATCATCAAGGCCTAAATCTTTGCGTAGATCTTTGTTGTTCGCCGTTATTTGGCCAAAAGGTTTATCAAAATCCATCACATTAGGAACCACAATGGATTCTCGATTGTATTTTTCTTTTAATGTTTTTTGAGCATGTAGGTTAATTACTGCATGAAAACTATTTGGTAATTGTAAAGGGAAAGTATCTTTTACAATTTGATTAATTTTTTTGTGCGGAGAAACATATCTGTTGCCTCTTTCCCAGGCAAAATCATGGTCGTGCGTTATGGTTGGTATCTGTAATTTTTCTACGGCTTTTTTTATGGCTAATCCCATTGAAATGTGGGATGGCAATGCTGATGCATTTTCTGATATCAATAATTGAATATTATGTGTTTTTACCCAGTCAATAATTTTACGTTCAATAACATTAGCATATAAAAGCAAATGCTCAAGTAACTCATCTTCATCGTAATCGGGGTTAAAATAGGCTTTTTTTTGTTCCCAATAACTTTCGGGCGAAAAAAAAGACATTTCCTGAACACGGGTTTCATGTTGACAATCAATTTTTCTTCCTTCAAACTGACCGGAAATAATAAAAATTTCATGGCCCATACGTTGCAATACTTCAATCCATTTTTCGGTTTCCAAAGCAACACCGTCAACACCTCCAATACGGCCTATTATGATTCCTATTTTCATGGGTTATTGTTTTAATTTTGTATATATGAAAATCTTATAATAATCGTTTACATTTGTAATTAGCGCAATAAAAATACAAGTTATGAAGAAAATTTTTATTTTGTTTATCCTTTTTTTTAATATATTTAATAATTATGCTCAAAATGCGAAAAATAGTTGTTATACCAATCTTGATACTGATGAATTTTATATTGCCATAAATACTCAGGAGGTATTTTTAATTGATGTACGATTATTTAGGGAATATAGAAAAAACAGGATAGAAGGAGCTTTGCTGGCTGCAAATAAAGAATCTCTCATCTCATTATGCGAAAAATTAGACCGCAACACGCCAATTTATCTTTATTGCGAAGATGGAGACCGGAGTAAAACGGCTGCGGTAATTTTATGGAATGAAATGGGGTTTAAAAACATTTATAATTTAAAGGGAGGGCTTCGTAAATGGACTAAAAATTACCCGTTGGATGAATCAAAAATTAAAAAAGAGTCTAAGAATTTTTCGTATAATTATTAAAAAATAAAGAAAAAATATATTCCTGCAATGATGAAAACGATCGTTTTATTACAACTTATAATTTTGTCTATAACAGCTGTTTATGCCCAGGAAATAGATAACGGCCTTAGCCTTTCGCTGAAAAGCGGAATAACATTTGCCAATATGTATGGCCCTGATGTTGCTAGCGAAACCTTTTTAAATGGTACAACACCTGAAACTTTTTATGCCAATCATCCGGCAAGTGATCAATTTAAAACGGGTTTCAATTTGGGTATTATAGCAGATTTCCGCATAAAACGTTTTTTTTCCATAGGGTTAGGAGCAAGTTATATTCAAAAAGGAGCGCAAATAAACGCAACAGAGTCATGGAATTCTTCTTTGCCATCGTACGAAAATGTTGAAGGTGAAATTTATTGGAATCAGAATTTTTGGACCCTCGAAATACCTCTAACCCTTTATATTCCCTTCGGGAATAATGATTTTTATATCCAGGGAGGCTTTTTTAAAGGTTTTTTAATTAATTCAGAAGAGAAAGGCGATATTCGTATTTCCGATAATGATTATGAATATACCAGGGACAGAAGGGCGAATGATACCGAACCGGGATTTTTTATTGGGTGTGGTTATTTATATTCGTTTATGAATGGTGGAAATATATTTGCCGAAGTGTTGTGGAGTAGGAGTATCATTCAATCGCCCGGAAGCGATATGATACCGGATCCTCAATATTATTATAATCAAACGGTGAGTATTAACATCGGCTACAGATATTATATCAGTAATAGCAATAAATAAAAAATGAGCTTTTTACTATTTTTCTGTGTCCGAATTTATTTCTTTTTTATTTTCTGCTTCTTCTTTTTCTCGGGCTTTTTGGTTTAAGCCGTATTCTTTTTTATAATCGGCTAAAATAGTATTCAATTTCTCCACTTCTTTTTTATGATCCGATAATTTTTTCTTTTGTTTTAAAATAGAAGGATAAGAAAAAATAATACCTAAAATAACCCCAATAATAATGGTTACCAGAAGAATTAACGAAAGAGAACCTTTTACCGGATCGCCCCAAAGGAAATAGAGAGCAACTTCAGTATCGTTTCTTAAAGCAAAAATAACCAGTATAAGTGCTGATAATAATCCAATAATTAATGATCGTTGCATGGCCTTGTATTTTTATTTGTAAATGTAGTGATTTATTTTTTCAATCAAAACATCTTTTTTTAATGGTTTGGCTACGTAATCATCACAACCATTTTTAAGGCAAATGTAACAATCGTCGTATAATGCATAAGCTGTTTGTGCTATTACCGGAATATCTGGATTAATCGCTTTAATTATTTGAGTTGTTTCCAATCCATCCATTTGTGGGAGATGGATGTCCATTAGTACTATTTGTATTGTTTGATCTTGTCTTATAATTTCAACAGCTTCTTCTCCTGTTTTTGCTGATAAAACTATTGCTCCGTTTTTTTCTAATAGTGTACGTAAAAATTCTAAATTATCGGTATTGTCTTCAACCACTAATATTTTAATATTATCCCATTTCTGCAGAATTGCTTTTTTATCATTCATAATCAATTTTTCACTATTAACTAAAGAATCATATTTATCAGGAACAGTAAAATAAAATGTTGTTTCGTTATGGGTTGATTCAAACCAAATTTTTCCTCCTAACAGTTTCGCGAATCCCTTACAGATAGAAAGGCCCAGGCCGGTTCCTTTATAGGTTTTATTATTTTGGCTTTTGATTTGTCCAAAACGTTTAAAGATAATGGATGATTTTTCTTCAGGTATTCCAATTCCAGAGTCTGAAACATAAAACCGAAAATAAGGAATTTTATTAATTTTTATCGCTTCGTAACCTACTTTTATATATCCTTTATTGGTAAATTTTAATGCATTATTCAGCAAATTACTTAATATTTGTTTTAACCGGACAATATCGGTATAAATTTGTGGATTATCCTTTTGTTTATTAATCGTAAAGCTAATATGTTCTTTATTTAGTCGATGTTGTTCCTGTTTAAATTGAAGGTAGATGTCGTCCATTATGGTATTAAGGCATGCAGAAGATTTGTTTATTGAGAGTTGTTCGGCTTCAATTTTTGCAATATCTATAATATCATCAATCAGTTTTAATAATTGTTTCCCGTTGGAATTAATGATTTTAATATAGGTTTCTTTTTCTTCGTCGTTAATAAAGGGATCGCGAAGCAGTTCGGCAAAACCTAAAATTCCGTTCATGGGCGTTCTGATTTCGTGCGACATATTGGCTAAAAAAGCAGATTTAAGCCTGTCGCTTTCTTCGGCTTTTTCCTTAGCTAAGGTTAATTGCTTTAGAAGTTGTTTTTGTTCCGTTATGTCGCTGGCAATTCCGGCTCTTCTATAAAGCTCTCCTTTTTCATTAAAAACCGGGAAAGTTCGTATCCAAAGCCATCGGATTTCTCCGTCTGGCCGTATTATTCGATGTTGATAATAATGTGTTTTTTCTGGATAATTTTGATTTTCTAGTTTTTGACTAATCGCTTCCTCTTTATCCTCAGGATGAATCCATTGTTCATATTCGTTAAAATTTTCAAAAATATTTTTAGAATTTTCTCCAATAATTTTTTTACAAGCCGGATTCATATAAATAACTTTTTGGTCGAGTGTACGTAGCCAAAAGGCATCGTTTATATTATTGGTCAGTTGGTGAAAATTTTTTTCACTCCTTTTAAGTTTTTCAATTAAATTTTTTTGGGCAGAAATATTAACAATTATTCCTCGCAAACCTTTTATTTTATTGTTTTGAAGAATAGGATTCGAGTATACCAAAACGGGAAATCTTTTTCCTTTTTTGGTAATGGCCATATATTCTATTCCTTTTGAATTTTCAATTTTATTTTCAAAATTTTTTTTAATATTCTCCCTGGCTCTGAATATATGTTCAGGAGCAATCATTTGTAAAGCATGAAGTCCCTTTTTGAAATCTTCAGGAGTATATCCAAATATTTCGTATGCTTTTAAGTTTATAAAAGTTAAGTTTCCTTGTATATCTGTTTCATAAACAACTTCGGGCAAAAGAGTAGCTAGGTCTTTAAACTTTTCTTCGC
>CAZWPU010000003.1:0-10377 GCA_964635605.1 uncultured Bacteroidales bacterium
TGGTCTGTTTACCATAACCAGGCGGGACTAGGTTATTTAACTGACATTTCGGTAGGAGCTTTTCATCAATCGGGATTTATAAAACAACAAAACACTCAAGGGGTTGGTTTTGCTTTCCCTACAAAAACAGGAACTATTGGCGCTTCCTATTCCTATTTTGGCTTTTCACAATATAATGAGATGCAGGCAGGGCTTGCTTTTGGCCGTTCATTTACCCGATATTTTGCCGCAGGATTACAAATCAACTATTTAAGTACACGAATTGCCGATAATTATGGCTCATCGAATACCGTAAATTTTGAGGTAGGTATTCTTTCTCAACCTATCGAAAATTTATTTATTGGAGCACATGTTTACAATCCGTCTCGTAGTAAAATGAATAACGAAACTATCCCTACCATATTTAAACTAGGTGCCGGATATTTATTTTCAGAAAAAGTATTCCTGGGCATTGAAACAGAAAAAGATCTTAAACACGATGCGATATTCAAAGCCGGGTTAAACTATCAATTAATAGATTATGTTTCACTTCAGGCAGGTGTTTCAACAAATCCTACAAGATATTCATTTGGAGTTGGGTTCCATTACATCAATATAAATGCCCATGTTGGATTCCTAAAACATCAAACGTTAGGTTTTACACCATCATTTACTATAGGTTATGGTTTTTAAAACAAATCGATTGAATAAAACTTTTTTAATACTGATATTTCTGGTAACTACCACGAAGGTAGTAACCGCACAAACCGAACCTTATGCTAAACAAACACTGGAAGACCTAATTGAAGAAATTGCCAGCTCAACTGATGAAGAACTAGACTACACAACCCTGTACGATGATTTAAACTTTTATTTGTACAATCCTTTAAATCTTAACACTGCCTCACAGGAAAAATTGGAAAAACTCCAAATCTTAAATGATTTTCAAATCAAAAGCCTACAAGATTATATTGCCAGAAATGGAAAAATGGTTTCAATTTACGAATTACAACTTGTACATGGGTTTTCTTTTGATGACATTGAGATGATTCTGCCTTTTATAACCGTTTCTGAGGAAATTACCGAGCGTACATCTTCCTTCAAGAATGTACTCAAATACGGAAACCATCAGATTTTTATGCGCGGACAAGATGTTTTTGAAGAGCAAGTTGGATATAGCAGCATTTCAGATTCGGCTTTAACCGTAAATCCCAATTCAAGATATTTAGGCAGTTCATCCAGAATATACTCTCGGTACAAATTTCATTATAGAGATAAAGTATATTTTGGATTTACAGCTGAGAAAGATCCGGGCGAAGAATTTTTTAAAGGCAGTAATAAAAATGGTTTCGATTATTATTCTGCCCACCTGCAGCTCAACAATATTGGCGTTTTTAAAACGATAACATTGGGAGATTTTGAAGCAAAATATGGACAAGGATTGATTCTGTGGTCGGATTTTGGTATGGGAAAATCTCCTTATGTATTAAATATTAGAAAAAGATCACAGGGATTAAGAAAATACTCATCCACGAATGAAAATGTTTTTATGCGTGGAGCAGGTACTACTATTGCCATAAAAAATATTGATATCTCTGCTTTCTTCTCTTACAAAAACATTGATGCGAATATACAGGATAGTATTAATGATGAAATTGCCACGGTAACTTCATTTCAAAACTCAGGGATTCATGCAATACCTTCTCAATTAGAAGATAAAGATGCCATCAATGAGCAAATTGCCGGAGGGAATGTTTCCTATAATCATAAAAAGTTCAAACTAGGAGTTACAGGAGTATATTACAAATATGGAGCTACCTTAATAAAAGATACAACTCCCGAAAATCAATTTAATTACCGGGGAAAGGAGAATGTAAACATTAGTTTAGATTATCAGTTCAGTATTCGGGATTTTTACTTTTTTGGCGAAGAAGCAATAAGCCAAAACGGAGGGAAAGCATTTTTGAACAGTATGCTTGTTAATCTGGCTCCACAAATTTCAATGTCGATTTTACACAGGCATTATGACAAAAATTACCAGGCAAATTATAGTAATGCTTTTGGTGAAACCAGTAATGTGCGTAACGAATCGGGATTATACCTGGGTTTGGAAGTACACCCGATAAAACACTGGACAATAACATCGTATTTCGACACCTATCGTTTTTTGTGGTTAAAAACAGGGATAGATGCTCCATCACAAGGCAACGAATGGTTTGTTCAAGCCGATTATAACCCAACCCGAAGTTTTAGCATTTATTTGCGAATAAAAAACGAAATCAAGCAAAAAAATCAAAATGCAGAAACAGGTATCGACCCATTAATAGATGAAAAACTTTTAAAAACACGCTTACACCTAGCATACCAAATAAACAAACAACTTGCCATTAAAAACAGAATTGAAACAACAAAATACCAGGAAGGAAGTCTACCTTCAGAATATGGATATATGATTTACCAAGATATCTTTTGTGATTTAAAAAAAATTCCACTATCCTTAAATACCCGTTTTGCTGTTTTTGATACTGAATCTTATAACACAAGGGTTTATGCATACGAAAGTGACATTTTATATGCATTTTCTATCCCTGCATACTACTCCAAAGGAACCCGATTTTATTTTAATGTAAAATATACAATTGCCGATTTTGTCGACGTATGGATTAAATATTCGCAAACATACTATGCTGATAAAGAAGTGATCTCCTCCGGATTAAATCAAATCAATGAAAATACAAAATCAGAAATAAAAGCCCAGTTACGCATTAAATTCTAAATTTCGTATTTCTTCCTTACTTTCATATCCTTAATATTCAATTGTAAATTACTAATCCCTCTAAAGCAATTTTCATCCACGGAGTAACAAATATCGAAAAAGTCTCCCGAATGGATATATTCATAAAGATTTGCCTGCTGAAAAGCAATAGCAGCAAAATTTCTAAAAGGATCTTCTTCTTGAATAATAGATAATTTCAGGTGTTCTTTACTCAAACCAACAATCCGTCCTTCACCATTATCTGCAACATCACGGGTAACAAAAACCGGTGCCATATTTTCAGGCCCAAAAGGTTGAAACTGTTTTAAAATACGATAAAATTTAGGAGTAATTTGGCTAAGATTAAGTTCGGCGTCTATTTCTACCTGAGGAATAAGCTGTTCATCTTCAATAGTATCGCTTACAACCTTTTCGAACCGTTTTTGAAATTCCTCCACCTTATCGATTTGCAATGTTAAACCAGCGGCATACATGTGGCCACCAAAATTTTCTAACAAATCACTACAAGCTTCAATCGCCTGATAAATGTCAAATCCGATAACCGACCTGGCAGAACCGGTAGCCAAACCATTCGAGGCAGTTAAAATTACGGTTGGCCTATAATATGTTTCAATTAATCGGGATGCTACTATACCTACCACTCCTTTATGCCAATCCGAATTGTATAAAACAGTAGATTTTCTTTCACCTATCTCCTGCTCTTTAGCAAGAATCCTTAATGCTTCCTGCGTAATATGGCGATCGATATTTTTTCGGGCATCGTTAAAGAAATTTACGCTATTGGCTGCGGTTTTTGCTTTAGCGGAATTTTTTGATAATAATAACTCAACGGCTTTATCAGCAGACTCCATTCTTCCGGCGGCATTAATCCGAGGTCCAATTTTAAATACAATATCATCAATATTAATTGTCTTTCCGGATAATCCCGCAAGACTGATTATTGATTTTAACCCTTGTCTTGGTTTTTCGTTTAACTGAATTAATCCATAATAAGCTAAAATTCTATTTTCATCTACAATCGGAACAATATCAGAGGCAATACTTACAACAACTAAATCAAGATACGGAATCAATTTTTCGAATGGAATATTATTTGTTCGAGCAAATGCCTGTATAAGCTTAAAACCTACACCACATCCCGAAAGCTCTTTAAAGGGATAATTGCAATCGCTGCGTTTCGAATCTAAAACAGCAGCAGCATTAGGCAATTCTTTTCCCGGATAATGATGATCACAAATAATAAAATCAATCCCATGCTTCTTTGCGTAATCTACTTTTTCATTGGCTTTTATTCCACAGTCTAAAGCAATAATTAATGAAAATTTATTTTCTTGTGCATTTTGTATTCCTTGCAAAGAAACACCGTAGCCCTCACTATATCTATCGGGGACATAATAACCCACGTTAGGGTAAAATTCTTTCAAGAAAGTATACACTAATGCAACAGACGTGGTCCCATCTACATCATAATCACCATAAATTAATATGTTTTCGTTGTTATGAATAGCCTTTTCAATTCGCTCTATGGCTAAGTCCATATCCTTCATTAGAAAAGGATCGTACAGATTGTTAAGGCTGGGACGAAAAAATGCCTTCGACTGCTCAAATGTTTTAACCTCCCTTTGAACCAGAAGGTTTGCTAATACATATTCAATATTTAATTCTTTAGCTAAATGTTGTACGTCTTTCTCATTGCCTTGCGGTTTTAGTACCCATCTTTTTTCCATATATAATTTTCATATTTTTTTACTTTTTTAAGTTCATCCCAAATACTTCTTCAATGTTTGATCTTAAAACATCTTTCACCTTCTTATAATCAACCTTTCTTCCTAACTCCTTCTCCATCGATGTTACCCCCTTATCAACAAATCCACAAGGATTAATGTGATTAAAGTATTCAAGATTGGTGTTAACATTAAATGCAAATCCATGCATGGTAATAAATCGGCTTGCTTTAACTCCTATAGCACAAATTTTTCGAGCCTCAGCATTATCTCTATCCAACCAAACACCTGTTGCTCCAGGCAACCTTCCAGCGCTAATTCCAAATTGTTCTATCGTTAGCATTATTGATTGCTCCAATTTAGCAATATATTGCTTAACCTGCAAGTTAAATCGCTCCAGATCGATAATCGGATAACCTACAATTTGCCCGGGACCATGATATGTAATGTCGCCACCACGATTAATTTTATAATAGGTGGCATTTATCTTTTTTAAAAACGTATCACTAATTAATAGATTGTTTTGCTCACCGCTTTTTCCTAAAGTATAAACGTGTGGATGCTCACAAAATATCAACTTATTTTCGATAGCTACCTGCTCATGTTCAGGCAAATCTCTATTTTTTGATTTTATTTGTAGAAAATGGGCAAATATTTCTTCCTGATAATCCCAGGCTTTCTTATAATCGATCAATCCTAAATCAATATATTGAACATCAATTTTCCCCATCTTAACTAACTTTGCTTTTTACATGTTTTTCTGCCTGATATGAAGATCTTACCAATGGACTGCTTTCAACAAAACAAAATCCTTTTTGCAATCCTATCTCTCGATACAGTTCAAATTTTTCCGGGGTAACATATTCCTTAACGGGCATATGATTTGCCGATGGAGCCAAATACTGTCCAATAGTCATTACTTCACAGCCCACTCCAATTAAGTCGTCCATGGTTTGCAGTATCTCTTCTTCCGTTTCACCCAGTCCAAGCATTATTCCTGATTTTGCAGTAATCCCCGAACGGGCAATATATTCTATTACACGAAGACTTCTTCTGTATTGTGCTTTCGTTCTTATTTGCGGAGTTAATCTTTCAGTCGTTTCTAAATTATGCGAAATAACTTCAGGTCCAGCATCAATAACCTTTTGAATATGCTCACTTTGTCCGTCAAAATCCGGAATAAGCGTTTCTATAGTTGTTTCAGGATTAACTTCCTTTATTTTTTTAATTGTTTCTACCCAGAATGCAGCTCCACCGTCGTCCAGATCATCACGATCGACAGAAGTGATAACACAATGCTTAACCTTCATTAAACGAACCGACTCGGCAACTCCATTGGGCTCGTCCCAATCGGGAGGTAAAGGTTTCCCTGTTTTTACACCACAAAACTTACACGACCGAGTACATATTTCTCCTAAAATCATAAAAGTGGCTGTTCCTTTATTCCAACATTCTCCAATATTAGGACAATTGCCACTGGTACAAATCGTATGTAAACCATGTTTTTCAACAATATTTTTTACTCTTGAATAAGTTTCTCCTTTAGGCATCTGCATTTTCATCCATCGCGGTAATCTACTTCTATCTCTTCTTTCAGAATGCATAATAACAAAATATTTATCCATTAAAATTTTATCATTATACAAAATTAAATTATTCTAAATAAAAACAGGTATGATTTATTACTTTATCAAAAAGAACACAGACAGAAATCTAAAAACCAACACTTTATATTTTAAATAAATCAATAAAATCAATAACTTGTTCTAAATTAACATATTGATTTATCTATACATCATTTAATTAACGATTTAATTATATCTTTGTACCGTTTTTTACAAATACAATAAAATATTAAAATACTATATGATGAATTTAGAGTTGAGCGAACAGGAGGTTATTCGCAGACAATCGTTAGAAGAGTTGAGAAAGTTAGGGATTAATCCCTATCCGGCTGAAGAATTTGAAACCAATACCAATTCACAGGAAATTCTATCCAAATATGATGCGGATAAAAATAATTTTCAGGATGTTCGGATTGCCGGCAGGATAATGAGCCGGAGAATAATGGGGAATGCATCATTTATTGAATTGCAGGATGATAAAGGAAAAATTCAGGTATACGTAAAGCGCGACAATTTATGCCCTAATGAAGATAAAACACTTTATAATACGGTATTTAAAAAACTTTTAGATATTGGTGATATCATTGGCATTAAAGGAAATGTTTTTGTCACAAAAGTTGGAGAAACATCTGTAAATGCCACCGAATTAAAACTTTTAAGCAAATCTATAAAACCTTTACCTGTAGTAAAAGAAAAAGACGGCAAAATTTATGACGCATTTTCCGATGCAGAACAACGTTATCGCCAGCGTCATTTGGATTTAATTGTAAATCCTTCTACTAAAGAAGCTTTTGTAAAAAGGACGAAACTAACTAATTCGATGCGCGAATTTTTGAACAGTAAAGGTTATCTTGAGGTTGAAACGCCTATTTTACAGCCTCTTTACGGAGGAGCAGCCGCACGTCCATTTAAAACATTTCATAATACCTTAGACCAAACTTTATATTTGCGTATTGCTAATGAACTTTACTTAAAGCGGTTAATTGTAGGTGGCTTTGATGGTGTATATGAATTTGCCAAAGATTTTCGTAACGAAGGAATGAGTCGTTTCCACAATCCGGAATTTACCCAAATGGAGCTTTATGTAGCCTATAAAGATTACAACTGGATGATGGATTTAGTAGAAGAGATGGTAGAAAAAATTGCTATTGATATTCACGGAACGACAAAAGTAAAAGTTGACGAAAACGAGATTGACTTCAAACGCCCCTGGAAAAGATATACCATGTTCGAGGCTATTCAGGAATTTACAGGAATTGATATTTCGAAGATGAATGAAAAAGAATTGGCTGAAACCGCCAAAAAGCTTGACGTGGAAATTGACGAAACGATGGGTAAAGGAAAACTTATTGATGAAATTTTTGGAGAAAAATGTGAGTCGAAACTTATTCAGCCTATATTTATTACCGATTACCCCATAGAAATGTCACCACTGGCAAAAAAGCACAGAAGTAAAGACGGACTGGTTGAACGTTTCGAAGCCATTTGTAATGGAAAAGAAATTTGTAACGCCTATTCGGAGCTGAATGACCCCATAGACCAGCGCGAACGTTTTGAGCAACAATTAATATTAGGTAAACGTGGCGACGAAGAAGCAATGGTGTTAGATGAAGATTTCTTAAAAGCCATTGAATATGGTATGCCACCTACAGCAGGATTAGGAATTGGAATAGATCGATTATCGATGATAATGACAAATTCACCCTCGATTCAGGATATATTGTTTTTTCCACAAATGCGACCTGAAAAAAAAGTACAAAAAGATGAACCGGCAAAATATTTAACGATTGGAATCCCGGAAGAATGGGTCCCAGTAGTTCAAAAATCGGGTTATTTAACCGTAGAAAGCATGCGTGATGTAAATCCCGGAGCTCTGCATCAAAAGTTGTGCGGAATTAATAAAAAACATAAAATGGGATTAAAAAACCCAAGTTTAGATGATGTAAAATACTGGATTGAAAAAATAAAAACTACTATATGAATCAAAAACCTAAAATAGCAATATTGGGAGGGGGTAGCTGGGCAACCGCAATTATTAAGATGCTGCTCGAAAATACTGATCACATTAATTGGTATATGCGGAGCAAAGAGAAGATTGAGTTTATCAAACAATATAAACATAATAATTTTTATTTAAGCGCTGTATACCTCGACACAAATAAAATATCATTTTACAGTAATTTAAGTGATGCTGTGGAAAATGCAGATATTCTAATTTTTGCTATACCATCTGCTTTTCTTAAATCGGCACTGGAAAACTTATCCAATGACATAAGCCATAAAACCATCGTTTCTGCAATCAAGGGAATTGTGCCTGATGAAAATTTAATTATTGGCGAATTCTTTAACCAACACTATCAGGTTCCTTTTGAAAATTTTTCAGTAATCTCAGGACCATGCCATGCTGAAGAAGTGGCCCTTGAACGACTATCGTACCTTACTATATCTTCGCAAAATTTAAAATTTGCCCGCCAGATTGCAGATTTATTATCAACGCATTATATCAAAACAAGTATTTCGGACGATATTTTTGGAACGGAATATTCGGCTGTTTTAAAAAACGTTTTTGCTGTAGCTGCAGGTATTTGTCATGGCTTAGGCTATGGTGATAATTTTAATGCAGTACTTATTGCCAATGCCATACAAGAAATAAAACGTTTTGTAGATGCTGTGCACCCTATTCAACGGGACATTAAAGGCTCAGCCTATTTGGGCGATTTAATGGTTACCGCATATTCTCAATTTAGCCGGAACAGAACCTTTGGAAACATGATTGGAAAAGGGTATTCGGTAAAATCAGCACAGTTGGAAATGAATATGATTGCTGAAGGTTATTATGCCGTTAAATCAATTGTTGAAATCAACAAAAAATATTTAGTAAACATGCCCATAACCGAAGCTGTTTATAACATCCTGTACGAAAAAATTTCTCCTGCGATAGAAATAAAATTACTTACTGAAAACTTACGATAAAATTGTTTTGTTATGGAAAACATTCAAATCGACATAAATAATATCTTACCTTTTATTCAACTGGAAGATTTTAATGCATACAAAGCATTGATTAACAAAAAAGTGCAGATGCTGAATGAGAAGACCGGCAAAGGAAGCAATTTTCTTGGTTGGTTAGACCTTCCAAATATTATTACCCAAAAAGAGATAGATGATATCAAAAATACCGCTGTTGGCTTACAAAAAATATCAGATGTTATAGTGATTATCGGTATTGGAGGTTCATACCTTGGAGCAAGGGCTGTTATAGAAGCTCTTTCACCACATTTTAAGAAAAAATCCAATGCACCAGAAATTATTTTCGCCGGACATAACTTATCTGAAGACTACCATCAGGAGTTAACAGAATATTTAAAAGATAAATCTTTTTCAATTATCGTTATTTCAAAATCAGGAACAACTACCGAGCCAGCCATTGCTTTTCGGATTTTAAAAAAAGAACTGGAAGAAAAAGTTGGAAAAACAGCATCACAACAAAGAATTGTTGCCATAACCGATGCTCAAAAAGGAGCTCTAAGAACATTGGCAAATCAAGAACATTATAAAACTTTTGCTATTGCCGATGATATCGGAGGAAGGTATTCGGTATTAACTTCTGTAGGCCTTTTACCTATTGCTTGTGCAGGCTTTAATATTGATGAACTTATTCATGGAGCTAAAAAGATGCTTGAGGTAAGCGTTTCTGAATCTTTTGAAAAAAATCCGGTTTTTCAATACGCTGCGATTCGTCATCTGCTTTACCAAGAAGGAAAAAATATTGAGATTCTTGCAAATTATGATTTACGCTTAAATTTTATTGCCGAATGGTGGAAACAATTGTTTGGCGAAAGCGAAGGAAAAGAGCATCAGGGAATTTTTCCGGCAAGTGTTAGTTTCACAACTGATCTTCATTCTTTGGGGCAATACATACAGGCAGGACGAAGAAACATTTTTGAAACCGTACTATCGATTGAAAAAAACAACTTTAAATTAGAAATACCTTCTGATAAAGATAATTTCGACAAACTAAATTATCTTGCTGGGAAACCTATCGACTTTGTAAATAAGATGGCAGAAAAGGGTACTATGTTGGCTCATGTAGATGGAGGAGTACCAAACGTAAGCATAGCAATACCCAAACTTACCGAATTTTCTATTGGGCAATTATTATACTTTTTTGAAAAATCATGTGCTATTAGTGGCTATTTATTGGAAATTAATCCATTTAACCAACCAGGAGTAGAAGCCTATAAAAAAAATATGTTTGCATTACTTGGCAAAC
>CAZWPU010000003.1:10477-37566 GCA_964635605.1 uncultured Bacteroidales bacterium
AACCAACCAGGAGTAGAAGCCTATAAAAAAAATATGTTTGCATTACTTGGCAAACTAGGCTTTGAAAAAGAAACAGAAGAAATGAGGCAACGAGTTAAAAAACATTAATTGGATCAGCTTTTTATCTCAACATTAATTTTCGATAATTTTTCATTAATTAGAAGCATCTTATTCATATTTTTAAAAGAAAAAAAATCTTGCTCCTCATTAAGGAAATAATATATTTTAAGCGTATTTCTTAAAACTTTCTGGCTTTGCTTAAGATTATTTTGTTCTAATAAAATTTCCCCATGTTCGTTTAATAACTCAGCTAATGTTGATAGTTGATCAAATGTTAAATTCTTTTTTTGTTTCAGCGCATCAATAAAAAAATCTTCAGAAACTGAGTATATAAATTCAGAATCCAAATGGAAATATTTTAAAAGCGTTTTATCAATTTTTTCCAACGCTTCGCGAAATCGGCCTTTCCTTTTTAATTCAATTAATAAAGAGAGTACTTCCGAAACCTCATCAATAAGTTTTAAAACATCGCTATTATCCACAAATTATATAAGTTTATTAATTTCTTATTAGGCAAGGAATATGATAGCAATGTAAATTTATAAATCTTGTAGGATAAAATCGAATTTATCAGCTATTTTTTTGATAAAACATCAATCCTGTTTTATGAATAAATAAAGAATACAGATTAAGTATTATAATTTTTCATTTCAAAATGTGTATTTTTACGCGCAACTAAAAAAATGAATTATGCCTGCAAACTCTCTGGAAGTTTTAGATAAAGTTCATCTCAATTTTAGTCAGGGTGGATTATTATTTATGAATATTACACTAGCATTTATTATGTTTGGTGTAGCACTAGAAATTGACTTTAAAAGTTTTAAAACAATTATAGCAAAGCCTAAATCATTAATTATCGGAGTTATCTCTCAATTTTTTTTATTACCTTTTATTACGTTTATATTTATTTTAATTATTGAGCCTACGCCTGCTGTTGCTTTAGGAATGATATTAGTATCAGCTTGCCCGGGAGGAAATATTTCTAATTTCATTTCTTCCATGGCCAAAGCAAATATAGCTTTATCGGTTAGTATGACTGCTGTTGCTACTTTAGGAGCAATCTTTATGACTCCGGCCAATTTTGCTTTTTGGGGTGGTCTATATGCCAGATCTCATCCATTGTTGAGACCTATTGAAATTGATCCGTTTCAAATGTTCCAAACGGTTTTTATAATTTTAGGGATTCCTTTAATTGTAGGAATGCTTTTTGCAAAAAAATTTCCCGAATTAACCAATAAAATTAAAAAGCCTATTAAAATACTTTCTTTATTGATTTTTGCAGGGTATGTAGTAGCGGCGTTATCTAACAACTTTAATTATTTTATAAAATATATTCATCTAATTGTTTTAATTGTTTTTATTCATAATGCCCTGGCATTATTAACCGGTTTTACGTTTAGTACCCTCCTGAAAATTCCAAGAAGAGATCGGCGATCAATATCAATAGAAACGGGAATTCAAAATTCAGGATTAGGATTAGTGTTAATTTTTAATCCCAAGCTGTTCCCACCCGAATTAGAATTAGGAGGCATGGCATTTATTGCTGCCTGGTGGGGTATATGGCATATTGTTGCAGGGATAGGAATAGCCTCCATTTGGGCTAGAAAAAAAATTGAGGATTAGAAAAATCATTTTTATGGCAATAAGCAGAGATACTATTGAAAAAAAAAATTGGGGATATACACTTCTAAGGCCTTATGTAGATTTTGTAACCAAAACCTATTTCAGGACAACGGTTCATAATCTACATCATATTCCTAAAAATGATATTATTATTTTTGCTCCTAATCATCAGAATGCATTGATGGATGCTTTAGCTATTTTAGCTACGGTTAAAACTGAGCCAGTATTTTTAGCCAGAGCCGACATTTTTAAAAAAAAATCCATCGCAAAAATTCTAACTTTTCTTAAAATTCTTCCTATTTATCGAATTAGAGATGGCAAAGAAAGCCTAAAAAATAATGATCAAATATTTCAAAAAACCATTGACGTATTAAAAAAAAAGAACGGCCTTGTTATCCTGCCCGAAGGAAACCACGCAGGATTAAGAAAATTGCGCACACTTAAAAAAGGAATTTCAAGAATTGCTTTCGAAGCTGAAGAAGCTAATGATTTTACCTTAAATATAAAAATTGTTCCTGTTGGTTTAGACTGGACTCATTACTCCAATTTCCAAAGCAGATTGTTTATAAATTATGGAAAACCTATCCCTGTTTCAGATTATTATGAAGAATATAAAAGCAATCCACCCAGAGGAATGAATCTTTTACGCGAAAGTATAGCCAAAGAGTTAAAAAAATATATGATTCATATCGAAAGTAATAAATATTATGAGATGTTTAATCAATTGAGATATTTATACCTTCCACATATGATTAAAAAAATGGGATTAAAAAATAACAACCAACCTAACAACTTCTATGCTCAGAAAAAAATTATTAACGATTTAAATCAATTTACCGAAAAAAAGCCCACAGAAGCTAAATCCCTAAATACAATAACGTTAAAATATGTACATTTATTAAAAGAATTAAATTTCCGACATTGGGTAATTCAAAAAGGAAATTTTTCTGCTCTTGGATTACTAGGACAATTAATTTTGGCTATATTCCTGCTACCCTTATATCTTTATGGATCAGTACTTAATTACTTGCCTTATAAAATTCCGGTTTGGGTAACAAAAAAAATTAAGGATCCTCAGTTTATCAGTTCTTTTAGAACAGTTATTGCATTAATTTTATTTCCGATTTATTATATTATTATGGCTATTATTGGAGCAAATATCTTTAATTCCGGATGGATAACTTTAGCGTATATCATTACCTTACCTTTTACCGGATTATTTGCTTTTCACTATTATATCGGAATAAAAAAATGGTTTACTAAAATTAGATTTAAATTTATGCAATGGTTTAAAAACAAGCATTTGCTAGAAATAAAAAAAATATACGCTCAGATTACAGATGAGATGGATAAAATAACAGAAACTAATTAAAAAATAGTTTTTACCGATAAGAATAAGCTGTTCCGTATAAAATAGTAAAAGGAATTTCGCCAAAAGCTACATGTACTTTTTTATCTGTAATTAAAACCATTTCGGCATTAACTAAGGCAGCCTTTCTTCTTAAAATAATAGTTGCTGTTCGTTCAAGGGTTTTGGCGGTAGAATAACCGCGGTCGCTCCCCTCGGCTTTAGCTTCAAGCTTAGCTACCTCAACCATACCATCAACATCATCAGGATTATAAGTGACTTTAACCTTACGATAATCATTAATGTTTCTGACCGTTTGTGGTTCTTCGTTTAGGACCTCAATTTTTCCTGATTTATATTCAATTTTAAAGACCAAACGTTGATCCATTTGATTTACTTTTGTTTCGCCCGGCAACGAATAATAAAGGTCATTCTGATAAATCTTTTTAACATCAACCCGCATAACCGTTTTATCATGTAAATAAACAACATCTGATTTTAATACATCTGATTTATTCTCATTCGTTGATATTTCTTCTTCATCCACCTGATTTATTTTTGTAGTATCAGGTTTATCGGGTAAAATTACCTGTGCATTTAAAAATGTATAACAAAATATAAATGCTAGCACCAAAACAAAGCTTCTCATATCAATTAAATTTAATTGGATAATAACAACAAATACAAAAATACTTTAATTATTAGGAATAATCCAAAATCATACCAAAATAAAAAAACTGCCTCAATTATAGAGACAGTTTTCTTTCATGAAGTAATAATCAATTATTTCAAATTATTCTTTTTAATAAAATCATTAACCGCTTGGGATAAATCTGGTTGACCGATTTCCTGAAGGTCGTAACCAACTTTAACGGTAGGCTTGTTAATTTTCACTATTCGACTTAAATCAATCGGAGTAGCAATAACAACAGCATCACAAGGTGTTTTATCAATAGTTGCTTCCAGATCTTTTACTTGTTGGTCGCCATATCCCATAGCTGGTAATAAAGTACCAATATTAGGATAAATTTTAAACGTATCGGCTAATTTCCCAACAGCATATTCTCTTGGATCAACCAACTCAGCAGCACCACATTTGTTAGCAGCAACAGTACCTGCACCAATTTTCATTTCCCCGTGGGTTAATGTAGGTCCGTCTTCAATCACTAATACTTTTTTACCTCTAATTAATTCAGGTTTATCAATGGTCAATGGCGAAGCTCCATCAACAACTACTGCATTGGGATTAACTTTTGCAATATTGTCTCTAACAATTTGGATTGCCTGAGCATCAGCTGAGTCCATTTTATTAATCACTACATAATCTGCTATACGCAAAGTAGTTTCACCAGGGTAATAAGACAGTTCGTGTCCTGGTCGGTGCGGATCTACAACCGTTACCATTAAATCGGATTTATAAAATGGAAAGTCATTATTTCCACCATCCCAAAGAATAACATCACAACCATCAGGATCCTTTTCAGCTTCTCGTAAAATGGCTTCATAGTCAACACCTGAATAAATAACATTACCACGCTCTACATGAGGCTCATACTCTTCCATTTCTTCGATCGTACATTTATGTTTTGCTAAATCTTCAATGGTTGCAAAACGCTGAACTTTTTGGGCTACTAAATCACCATAGGGCATTGGGTGACGAATAGCAACAACTTTAAGGCCTTGCTCCATTAACAGTTCAATAATACGACGCGATGTTTGTGATTTACCACAACCTGTCCGTACAGCACCAACAGCAATAACTGGTTTTGTACTTTTAACCATTGTTTTCCCAGGACCTAATAATACAAAATTAGCACCTGCTGCATTTACCAATGCGCTAATATTCATTACAACCTGATAAGGAACGTCGCTGTATGAAAACACACAATCTTCAACATCTAACTCTTTGATTAGTTTTTCTAAATCATCTTGTGCATAAATTGGAATTCCATCAGGATATAATCTTCCGGCTAACTCAGCAGGATACTTACGTCCATCAATATCAGGAATCTGAGCTGCGGTAAAAGCAACTACATTATAATCATCATTATCTCTGTAATAAGTGTTGAAATTATGGAAGTCTCTTCCAGCGGCTCCGATTATAAGAACATTTTTCTTTGCCATAAATCCTCCTTTTATGTTTTAATTAATATTTTAAAAAAAATTGCTTAGCAAAGTTAATTCTTAAACCGAAAAATCATAATTTTCAGTAGATAAAGTTATTTCCCGCTCAATACTCTAGTCTTGAATAAATAGAATTTTCCGTGATTTTTTAGGGAATACAAAATCAAAATCACAAAAACATGTTAAGAAACATATATAAAAACAAAAAAAAGATTAAGGGTTTGAACAATTTGCTAAAAACAAACTTTAATTTAGTGAACATTAGATTTTATATCGTTAAATAATACTACTTTCAATGAATTTTTTAGCACACATATATCTTTCAGGAAAAGATGAACAAATAATGATTGGCAACTTTATGGGTGATTATATCAAAGGAAAAGCTTTTCATATTTATCCTGATAAAATTAAAGAGGGAATCTTATTACATCGATATATTGACTCTTTTACCGATGTTAACAAAAATACTAGTGAAGCAAAACAACTATTTGCACCTAAATACAGAAAATATTCTGGAATCATAATTGATATTATTTACGATCATTATCTGGCCTGCAACTGGGAACAATTTTCTTCTACTTATTTAATTAATTTCATTGAAGATTTTCACAAGCTATTGTACAAATATCAAGAAATGATGCCATCCGAAGTACAAGAGATGTTTCCTAATTTAATTAGAAATGAACGATTATATTCGTACCGGAAAATTGAAGGCATAAAAGATGTACTTAGCACCATGGCCAAATACACTTCTTTACCAGACCATTCTGAATATGCAATTACTACTCTTCAAGAAAATTATGGATATTTAAAAAACCTTTTTTTTAAATTCTTTAAAGAAATTATTTATTATATTGAAACTGTCCACAACATTGACTTGACAAGTGATTAAGTGTTGCTTAACAATTACTTAATTTTGATTTTTCCAATTATTTTTATTAATTTGTAACATCTAGCTAACTAATACTGCCATTTTTTTGGTATGCCCCCTTTTATTTTAGGGACTTATTTTACTTTCACTTTTTGTGTAAGTTAAATATATATTAAAAATAAGTTTGGCCGCTTATTCATGGAGTTGCTGTGATTATAAATTAAAAAAGAGGAAATGTTATGGTAGATAGTATTAATGACGAAAAAGTAAAAATCAGCCCAAAAGCAAACCGAATATTAAACCTACTTTTAAAAGAAAATGCCCGATTAAAAAAAATACTATTCCTACCTGAACAAGATGCGATAAAGGAATTAAAAAAAAGGGCCGAAGAAGAATTAAAACAAAACAACTTAGCTTATAAATATTATAAAGGAGAAATAAAAGGAAGAAAACCCTACGAAAAATTAAAATGGAAAGATTTCGCTTCAATCCGAATTTTAGATTATATCCATAATGCAAACCTTGAATACGAAGATCTAAATTTAAGGGGGAAAAAAGATATTAGTAATCCATTCCACATTTTATGGTTGGCAGCTAATCACGGAACCGGTGGTGGTAAATATTTATTTTTTCTTGATATGCTGGAGCTTTTCCGCCAGTTTAATGGTAAAAACAAACTAAATAAACCCAATACAAATAAAGTACACCAATGGATGGATAGACATCCTTCCGGGCTTGATCCAGAAATTATTAAAACCAGAAAAGAAAATAAACATCGCATTTTAAACATTATTTTGGAGATGATTGATTCCGGGGAAATGAAATCGAGCAGATTTTCTTTCGATTCGGAAATGACCTATGAAGAAAAAATGGTAAAAATGAACGAGTGGTGGAACTCAAAACTTTTCCATTTAAAATTTGCCGTACGTAAACCTGATCTGTTAAATAAAATGCTTGACTACTCCCTTGATCCGGATACAATGCAAACGCTCTATGCTGCCCAAGAAACAGGAATTCCATTTTTTGTTAATCCTTATTACTTATCATTACTTGATACGAAGGACCGTACCAATGCTGATTTAACTATTCGAGATTATATTATTTACAGCCAGGAGCTTATTGATGAGTTTGGACATATTGTGGCTTGGGAAAAAGAAGATATTGTTGAACCAGGAAAACCAAACGCTGCAGGATGGTTATTACCTTCAGATCATAACATACATAGACGCTACCCTGAAGTAGCCATATTAATACCAGATTCGATGGGAAGAGCTTGTGGAGGACTATGTACTTCATGCCAACGAATGTATGATTTCCAAAGAGGGAATCTAAATTTTAACTTAGACAAATTGAAACCAACTGAAACCTGGCCTAAAAAGCTTATACGACTATTAAAATATTTCGAAGAAGATACACAACTCAGAGATATTCTTATTACAGGAGGTGATGCTTTAATGAGCTCAGACAAATCGCTAAAAAAAATTCTAGATGCGGTTTATGATATGGCTCTTAATAAAAAGAAAAACAATAAATACTTAAAAGAAGGTGAAAAGCATGCCGAAATGTTACGCGTAAGATTGGGAACAAGACTACCCGTTTACCTTCCACAAAGAATTACTGATGAGTTAGCTGAAATTCTTACTGAATTTAAGCAAAAAGCATCGAAGATAGGAATTAAACAATTTGTTATTCAAACTCATTTTGAATCGGCAATGGAGGTTACTCTCGACACGGTAGAAGGATTAAAAAAACTCATTTCGGCCGGATGGACCATAACGAATCAAATGGTATTTACTACTGCAGGATCGAGACGTGGACATACCGCGAAATTAAGAAAAATACTTAATGATGTGGGAGTTTTAACCTATTATACTTTCTCTGTAAAAGGGTACATGGAAAATTACCACAACTTTGCAACCAACGCAAGAGCAGTTCAAGAGCAGCTTGAAGAAAAACGGTTAGGAGTTATTCCTAAAGAATACAATGAGCTTGTTCATACATTCCCCGAAAATGCCGAAAATATGATCGAAAACATAAACTCTCTTCGAGAGAAAGCAAATATTCCGTTTCTTGCAACAGACAGAAATGTATTAAATATGCCGGGTGTTGGTAAAAGTCTAACTTTCAGAACGATTGGCATTACAAGACAAGGAAGAAGAATTCTTGAATTTGATCATGATGCCAATAGAAGACATAGCCCTATTATTGATCAAATGGGGAAAGTTGTTATTGTAGAATCAAAACCCATTGGAGAATATTTAGACCAAATTGAAGAGATGGGCGAAGATATTAAGGAGTATCAAAATTTATGGGGCTATTCAATTGGTGAAACAGAAGAAAGAATGCCTATATATATCTATCCTGATTACGATTTTAAAACTACAGAAGAATTTACAAACCTTGAATTACAAGAATAATAATCTTGAATGGGGTAAAAATATTTTGCCCCGTTTATCTTAGCATTTCTAGTCTACTAGCATCTAATCGTAAAAAGATAAATAGTAAAATCGTAAACGCCCAAAGAGAAGATCCTCCATAACTAAAAAATGGGAGAGGAATACCAATTACAGGAACCAGTCCAATAGTCATTCCAATATTTACAGCTATATGAAAAAACAATACCGAAATCACGCCATAACCATAAATACGGCTAAAGATCGATCGTTGACGCTCGGCAAGATAAATCAATCTTAATAATAGGATTACAAATAATGTAACAATAGTAAAAGTTCCAAAAAAGCCCCATTCTTCTCCAATAGTACAAAAAATAAAATCAGTACTTTGTTCAGGAACGAAATCATATTTAGTTTGTGTACCGCGCAAAAATCCTTTGCCAGCTAATCCACCTGATCCAATGGCAATTTTCGACTGATTAACATTATACTCTACCCCAAAAGGATCTGATTCTAAGCCCAATACAACATTGATTCTTTTCTGTTGATGTGGTTCAAGAAAATTATCAAAAACATAATCAACAGAATGGGTAAACAGAACGGATCCAAAAAGAAAAATTAATAAAATTATTACATGTCTGATTCTATATCTTAACGCTAGAATGGTATAAACCAGTGAAGAAAATCCTAATGCAATAAAAATTATATAATAGTAAGATAGCCCAATTTCAAAAATACGATTTGCTCCAAAAGTGATTAAAACCGATAAAATTAAGATAAACAATGCAACACCAAGATCCTGCATATTCCGATGAACAAAAGCAAAAACAAAAAATATCAGCCCAATGGACAGTAATATTATGGTTATTTTCTCGAGAACTAATGCAAGTACAAACAATACTAACATAAATACACCAAATAAAAGAATCTCTGTAGATAATCCTTCGCGAAACAAAACCAAAATAAAAACAAAGTAAACCAATGCCGAACCTGTATCGTTTTGGATAAATGTTAAAAGAGCAGGAATAAGAATAAGTGCTGCCAATCTCCAGTATGATTTAAACGTATTAATTTGTACATTATAAGTACTTAAATACCTGGCAATAGCAAGTGCAGTAGCTATCTTAGCAAATTCAGAAGGTTGAATCCTAAAGGTTCCTAACTGAAACCAGGATCTTGCTGCATTTACCTCCACTCCGAAAAACAGCACTAAAATCAACAATAAAATCATTAAACCATAAATGGCATATGCAAAATAAGAATAGAAATTAATATCGACCACAAATACTAAAAGCGCAATAACAATAGCTGCGCATATCCATATCATTTGTTTCCCATAACGCATAGAAAAATCAAAAATACTTTGATGTTCTTCGTTATATATTGCTGCATAAATATTTATCCATCCTAAGAAAACTAGCAGCAGATACAAAGCTACCGTTAACCAATCGATACAAGTCCATATATTAATCCTTCTCCTCATCTGTTTTGTTCATCAAATTTGCATCTAAAATATATTGTTCCCACCAGGGTATAGAAATTGAATCATTCAAATACTTTTCTATCATCAATCTAGCTGTAGGAGCAGCCCATGTACTACCAAAACCTCCATTTTCGATATAAACCGCAATGGCAATTTGTGGATCAAGTTTAGGGGCAAAAGCTATAAAGATAGAATGATCTTCACCATGGGGGTTTTCAGCTGTTCCTGTTTTTCCGCACACAACAATATCTTCAAGATGTGCATTACGGGCGGTACTCCCACTCCCCGGCTCTCCATTAACCGCTAGGTCCATACCATCAATAACAATTTCAAAATAAGTGGAATCAATAAGCGTATGCTTTTTTTGTTTTAATCTGGAGTTTAACGCATAATCTCCTTCTATTTCTTTTACAATATGCGGAGGAATATAGTATCCTCTATTAGCAATAGTTGCCGTCATATTAGCCATTTGCAAAGGAGTGATGCCAAGTTCACCTTGTCCTATAGCAAGTGAAAGAACCGTTAAAGAGCTCCACCCTTTTTCGCCATAAATCCGGTTATATAATTCTTTAGAAGGAACAATCCCCTTTAATTCATTGGTAAAATCGGTGTTTAATTTTTGTCCAAAACCAAAAGACATGATATACTTCTGCCACTGATCAAACGATTCGTGGATAGAGCTATATTTTTTATTATCAAGAATACTTCTAAAAACATTACAATAGTAAGTATTACAAGAAACTTGAATAGATTGTCTAAGATCGTTAGGAGATTTATGAAAATGACATCCAACGCGTATATTTCGAGCATAATAAGCTCCATTACATTCGTACTTTGTGGATGGGAAAAGTACTTTTTCCTGTAAACCAATTAAAGCATTAATAACTTTAAATGTGGAACCCGGTGGGTATTGAGCCATTAATGCACGATTAAATAAGGGATTAAGAGTGTCTGTTGTTAAATTTATATAATTCTCTGTCCGTTTACGGCCAATAAGAAGATCGGGGTCGTAAGTAGGAGAAGAAACCAAGGCTAAAATTTCACCTGTTGCTGGTTCAATAGCAACAATACTCCCAATTTTATTTTTCATTAATTTTTCTCCATAGGTCTGTAAATCGGCATCAATGGTTGAGATAATATTCGCTCCTACTTCGGCTTTTTTATCAAGTTTCCCTTCGGCATAAGGCCCCTTAATCCGATTATGTACATCAACCAAGAAAATATTTACGCCCTTTTGTCCACGAATATATTCTTCATAAGATTGTTCGATCCCACTAATTCCGATATAATCTCCCGATTTATAGTAAGGATCCTGTTCAATAATTCTATCGTTTACCTCTCCAACATAGCCTAAAACATGAGCGGCAATATCGGAAGGATACCTTCTTAAAGTACGTGCTTGAACAAAAAATCCTGGAAATTTGTAAAGTTTTTCTTGTAAATGAGCATAGGTTTTGGAGGATACTTGTTTTAAAAAAATCGATGGCTTATACCTTGAATAATCTATAGCTTTATTTATTGATTCTTTTACATATGCTTTATCAATATCCAGTATTTGGCAAAATTCTGTAGTATCAAATGGTTGTAATTGTAATGGATTAACCATTAAATCGTAAGCAGCTTCATTATATACTAGTAGTTTTCCATTACGATCATAAATTAATCCTCGGGCAGGATATTGCGTTACATATCTTATCACATTATTACTTGCCGACAATTTATAAGTTGGATCTACTACTTGAAGTATGAAAAGTTTAATGATATAAACTAACCCAATAACAACAATTAGGATCCCAATAATATATTTCCTAACGGCAAATGTATCCACAAACCTCCTATTTTAAAATCGTTTAGTATCCTTTCGGTAAAAATATTGCCCGATTAAAATCAGTATAATAGAAAAAGATGAACTTAATATTACTCTTAATAATGTTGCAAAAAAATCGGAAAATCTAAAAACTTCGATATAAAATAAAAATAAGTGATGGGCAAAAACCAAAATTGCCGAATATTTTAAAAACCAGGTTCCACCATAATATTTTAATTGAGGATACGTCTCGGATTCGTATCCATCGCGAGGAGCAATAATTTTTAATACAGAAGGACGTAAAAAAGCTATAAAAACAGTTGCTGAGCTATGCATCCCTAATGTATTAGAAAATAAATCGATGGTAATCCCTAATAAAAACGCAATTACAAGCAACAACCATTTAGGCGTTTCAAAAGGTAAGGTTAGAATAAATACCACATAAATATACGGGTTAATATAACCACTAAATTGTATATTATTTAAAACAAATACTTGTAACAACACAAGTAAAATAAAATTTACTAAATATCGTGGAACCGTTTTAATCATTGTTCTTTATTGCTTGTTGTTCTATTTCAAGTTTCTCCGTTTGTGTAAGATTTCCAATAATATTCACATAATTTAACTGCTTAAAATCAGTTGATAATCTAACATAAATTGTATAAAAACTACCACCCTTCTCTTCAAATTTATCAATATATCCTATTAAAATTCCTTCGGGATAAATGGATGAAAAACCACTGGTAATAATTGAATCCCCAACCTGAACATCAGCATGTAATGGAATTTCATTTAAAATAGCTGTATGATAATCTTTCCCATCCCAACTCAACGAACCAAAGTAACCATTCTTTTTTACCTTGGCACTTATTTTAAAATCAAAATTTAAGAGGGAGATTACTGTAGCAAAGTTTTCAGAGACTCCTTTTACTACGCCAACAATAGTCCCATCAGAGACTACAGCCATTTCTGGTCTAATCCCTTGCTCCTTCCCTTTATTTAAAGTAATAAAATTGTGCTTTTTATTAACCGAATTATTTACAACCCTGGCCGGGGTATAAAAATATCTTTGATTGTAAACAGTATCGTTAACATTTCGAAAAAATAACTCTTCCGATCGATAAGTTGACTCAATGATATTTAATAATCGATTATTTTCTTCAACTAGTTGTTGATTTATTTCTAGTAATGAAAAATATTCCTTTAATCCAGCCAATTTTTGATGGTATCTGCCAGAAAGTTCTCGAGTAAAATTAACCATTCGAGAACGTTGATAATAATTATTATTGACCAGTAAAGAGATAGAAAATATTTCGATAAGAATGAACAATAGTAAGAAGTGAATTCTTAATAAAAAATTTAATAAACTTTTCATCTGTTTATAATTTTTATTTTAGAGGTCAGATGGAGCTCGCCATGACAAATTAAATTCTCGTCTCACTCATTTTTTAACTTTATTATAATCATGCGAGTGTGTGTCAAAATTTTTGTCATGGCTCGGTTCATATAATTTTCATCTTATCTTATTTTCAATTCTATCTCATCAGGAACGAAAATTTATCAGCATTTTTAAGAGCTATGCCGGTTCCTCTTGCAACAGCATGAAGAGGATCTTCGGACACATGAAACTGAATCCCAATTTTATCGGTTAAGCGTTTATCTAATCCACGCATCAAAGCTCCACCACCAGCTAAATATATACCATCACTAACAACATCGGCATAAAGCTCAGGTGGGGTTTGTTCTAATACACTTAATATTGCCGTTTCAACTTTAGAAATTGATTTATCCAAGCAATGGGCTATTTCTTGATAAGATATCGGTATTTCCACGGGCATAGCAGTCATTAAATTTGGACCACGCACAACATAATCTTCTGGTGGGTTTTCTAGTTCAGGTAAACATGAACCCACATTGATTTTAATTTCTTCTGCTGTTCTTTCCCCAATCTTTATATTATGCTGATGACGCATATATGACTGTATATCAGCAGTAAATGCATCACCTGCAATACGTATTGATTTATTACAAACAATACCTCCTAAAGCAATAACAGCAACTTCGGTTGTACCTCCTCCAATATCAACAACCATACTTCCTTTTGGCTCTTCAACATCTATTCCCATACCTATTGCAGCAGCCATCGGTTCATATATCATAAACACATCTCTTCCGCCGGCATGTTCTGAAGAATCTCGAACAGCACGCATTTCAACTTCTGTACTTCCGGAAGGAATACAAACAACCATTCGCAACGAAGGAGCAAACATTTGCGGTTTTCGATTGATCATTTTAATCATGCCTCGAATCATTTGTTCTGCGGCATTAAAGTCGGCAATAACACCATCTCTTAATGGTCTTATCGTACGAATATTTATGTGTGTCTTACCATGCATCTGACGAGCTTTTTTCCCAATAGCAACAAGTTTTCCGGTGCTTTGCTCTACAGCTACTATTGATGGTTCATCCACTACGATCTTATCGTTATGAATAATAATGGTATTAGCTGTTCCTAAATCTATAGCTAATTCCTGAGTGAAAAATGAAAACAATCCCATTATGCGTTATCTGTTTTTAATTGTATAAATTATTTTAATGTTTAAAATGTCTCGTTCCGGTAAACACCATACTTAAATTATGCTTATTACAAAAATCAATGGATTCCTGATCACGAACCGAACCTCCCGGTTGAATGACGCAAGTAATACCTACTGAGTTGGCTATTTCTACCGAATCAGCAAACGGGAAAAAAGCATCAGAAGCCATTACGGCACCTTTTAAATCAAATTTAAAGTTCCCTGCTTTTTCTATGGCTTGTTTTAAAGCGTCAACTCGTGATGTCTGGCCTACTCCACTTGCACATAACTGTTTATTTTTTGCCAAAACAATAGTATTTGATTTTGAATGTTTGACCACCTTATTTGCAAAAATTAAATCTTCAACTTCTTTATCCGATGGTGATTTTTTTGTTACTATATTTAAATCTCTCTTGCTTTCAATTTTTAAATCCTTATCTTGTACAAGAGCACCATTTAACATGGAACGAAATTGAACTTTCGGAAAAGTATTTAATTTTTGTATTAAAATTATACGGTTTTTCTTTTGTTTTAAAATTTCCAGTGCATCTTTATGATATAAAGGGGCAATAATTACCTCAAAAAATATTTTGTTTATTTCTTCGGCTGTCGTTTTATCAACCTCTTTATTGGTAATTAAAATTCCGCCAAATGCCGAAACAGGATCACCTGCCAAAGCATCTTTCCATGCATCGATTAAATTATTTCTGGAAGCAATACCACAGGCATTATTATGTTTTAATATAGCAAATGTTGTTTCTTCAAATTCACTGATCAACTGAACAGCAGATTCAATATCCAACAGGTTATTATAGGAAATCTGTTTCCCGTGTAACTGCTCAAAAATTTCCTCTAAATCTCCAAAGAAAAATCCTTTTTGATGAGGATTTTCACCATATCTTAATTCATTAAACGGAGTAATGCTTTGCTTAAATGCCGTTGAATTAAAATCCTGATTAAAATAATTAAAAATAGCGGTATCGTAATGCGAAGATACATGAAAAGCTTTTAATGCAAATTCTTTTCTTTCGCGGTTAGATGTTTTTCCATTATTCTTTTCCAATAATGTAAGCAAATCCTGATACTGATTTTTTGATGGAACAATTAATGTGTCTTTAAAGTTCTTTGCGGTAGCACGAATTAACGAAATACCTCCAATATCAATTTTTTCAATTATTTCCTGTTCTGATGCATCAGACGCTACGGTTTGTTCAAATGGATATAAATCAACAATTACTAAATCAATGGTTGGTATAGTGTATTTATCCAATTCTTTTTTATCGTCGGTATTATCTCTACGGGCAAGAATCCCACCAAAAACTTTTGGATGCAGCGTTTTTACACGTCCTCCCAGAATAGAAGGATACTCGGTTAAATTTTCTACAGCGCTAACAGGAACACCTAATTTTTCAATAAATTTTTGGGTTCCTCCTGTTGAATAAATAGTAACGTTTAGTTCATTAAGCTTTTGAATTATCGGTTCTAAATCAGATTTATCGTAGACAGAAATAAGTGCCGATTTTATTCGCTTTAAATCATTCATTTACACACAATTATTAAATTATCACAAAAATAGTTAAAAATTCTCGATATTCTTTAACTTTACAAATGTAAAATTGGTAAATCTTTGCCGATATTTTGCACGATTGAATTACCGGATTAATTGTTCGAAAATATAAATAATCGTGTAAAAAAAAAATTTGGATATGTATATTTGTTAAAATCTTTTTTAAACGATTATTATTATAACGGATGCTCTATTTATTACTCATAAAAGAAAGTTTTCTTTTTGCATTCAACGCACTAAAAGTTAATCGGTTAAGAACCCTTCTAACTCTTTTAGGGATAACCATTGGCATTTTTGCCATCATTTCCGTTTTCACGGTTGTTGATTCCTTAGAAAACAATATCAAAACCAGTTTATCCTCTTTGGGTGATGATATTGTTTATGTGCAGAAATGGCCATGGGCACCTGAACCAGGCGAAGAATATGCCTGGTGGGAATACTTAAATCGCCCGTTACCCTCCTTAAAAGAATATGAGCTAATAAAAAAACGTTCAGACAAAGCACAATATGTCAACTTTGCTGTTTCAACCATGCGTAAAGTAAAATATAAAAATCTTACCGCAACGGATGTTATCATTTGGGCTAATACCCACGAATTTGAAAAAATCCGAACTTTTGAGTTAGAAAACGGCCGATATTTTACTCCTCTCGAATCAGCTACCGGAAAAAATATATGCTTAATTGGAGATCAAATTTCCAATGACCTTTTTAAAGGAATTGATCCTGTTGGAAAAAAAATAAAAATCCAGGGGCGAAAAATTACTATTGTAGGAAAAATAAAAAAAGAAGGAAAAGATATTCTAAATACGGGAGGGAGTCTTGATGAAATGATTGTTTTACCCGTAAATTTTGCAAAAACTCTAATTGATATCAAAAGCGATAATGCTAATCCAATGATAATGGTTAAAGCAAAAGAGGGGGTCCAAATCACTGAATTCAAAGATGAGCTGAGAAGTATTTTACGCTCAGTACGCACATTACATCCTCAGGAAAAAGATAATTTTGCCTTAAACCAATCCAGTATATTAGATAGTGCTTTTAAAAGCATTTTTGGCGTAATAAATCTTGCCGGGTGGTTAATTGGGGGGTTTTCAATTTTAGTAGGTGGTTTTGGGATTGCAAACATAATGTTTGTTTCTGTAAAAGAAAGAACCAACTTAATTGGGATACAAAAAGCTCTTGGAGCAAAACGATTTTTTATAATGTTTCAATTTTTGTTCGAGTCGGTTCTGCTATCAATGGTAGGTGGAGTTATAGGACTAATTTTTAATTTCTTAGGAAGTTTATTAGCCAACACACAAACTGAACTTACGATTACATTAACTTTTGGAAACATCCTTTTAGGATTAACGATCTCAATTGTGATTGGTATTGTTTCGGGATTTGCTCCTGCAAGATCAGCCGCCCGTTTAAATCCGGTTGAAGCAATAAATACTGCCTTTTAATAAAAATTTAAGATGCAAATATCTTTAATTTTCTTAGGATTAATTATATTTATGCCTTAATTTTAAATTGCAAACTCAAAAAACCCCAAATTATGATGAAAAAAGTATTGACATTATTACTTATCGCTGTAGTGTTATTTTCCTGTGGAACAAAAAAACAAAAAGAAAACCAGGAAACTACTACCAATAAATTAACAGCAATATCTGTTGATAAAATTTTATCAAACACCTCCGATTATGTTAATAAAGAAGTAATGGTAGAAGGTTTGGTAAATCATGTATGCTCGCACAGTGGCAAAAGAATGTTTGTTTTAGGAGAAAACCCTGATAATGCATTAAAAATTACACCAAATAGCAAAATTGGAATTTTTGAAAAAAAACTTGAAGGAAATATAGTTATAATAAAAGGTGTGTTAAAAGAATTAATTATTGATGATGAATATGTAGCTCAGCTTGAACAAGAAACTGCTGAAAACATGGATCATGAAGCGCTTCATGATCATTCTGACGGAGACCACAAAGAAGAGGAAGAAGCTGCCGTTGACAGCTCTAGAATAAAACAGATTGAACAAATGAAAGCGGACATTGCTGAATCAGAAAAAGGATTTGTTGCACAATACTGGATTGAAGCGAGTAAGGTTGAAATAAAAGAATGCGAACAGGAAGAAGCAAAATCAGATTCTTGTTGCGACGAAGAAAACAAAGAAGAGACTCATTAATTGCATATTAATCAGATTTTAATAACTTTAAAACCCGAAAATTAAATAGTAAATTTGTCCGAAGATTTAACCATTTTCGGACATTTTTTTATCATTCATTTTTTTGCTATGAAATTTAGAAAATTAAATAGAGCCTTACACCGTGATCTAGGTTATATATTTTTTGCCATGACAGTTATTTATGGACTTTCAGGTATTGCTTTAAATCATATCAATGACTGGAATCCAAATTATGTAATAAAAACAAAAGAGATACAAATCCAAAACACTCCTTTTAATCATGACCAGTTAACACGAGAAAAAGTAATTACCTTATTAAATGAATATGCTTCTGGCGAAAAATATAAAAATCATTATTTCCCGTCAGATGATAAAATAAAAATTTTTATTAAAGATGGCAGTGTAATCATAAACACCCAAACCGGTTCGGGAATGATTGAAACATCAAAGCGCCGTGCTATTTTTCACCAGGTAAATTATTTGCATTACAATCCCCAAAAATGGTGGACCATTTTCTCTGACATATATGCTGCTTCGTTAATAATTTTAGCCATTACCGGATTATTTATTCTCAAAGGAAAAAATGGGATTACAGGACGTGGAGCCTGGCTAACCATTTTGGGAATATTAATTCCTGTCTTTTTTCTGTTATTTTATTACTGGAAACTTTTTTAAACGAAATTAAAAAACACTTTCCCTATCATAAGGTAAATAAACAGCCCCATAATATCGTTAACAGTAGTTATAAAAGGCCCGGTAGCAAGTGCCGGGTCAATTTTGAATTTATCTAAAATTAACGGCACAAATGTTCCAAACATGGATGCAAAAATAATTACTGTAAACAATGCAGTACTCACTGTAATTGTTAAAGCAAACGAATCGCTAAAAATAAAATTATAACCAAAAATTACAATCGACAAAACAATTCCATTTAATGTTGCAACGCCCAGTTCCTTAAACAACTTTCGTCCAATGCTCTCAAATCCCATGGAATTGCTTGCCAATGCCTGAACAATGATGGATGAAGATTGCACCCCCACATTACCACCCATCGCAGCTATCAATGGAATAAAAAAAGCCATTTGAGGAAACAAACCCAATTCCACCTCATAATTTCCCATTATCAAAGCGGCTAATATTCCTCCAAACAAACCAATAAATAACCAGGGTATTCGTGCACGTGTTAATATCCAGGCACTATCAGTTGATTCTACATCCTGGGTAATACCAGACACCAACTGATAATCACGCTCGGCTTCTTCCCGAATCACATCCACCACATCATCAATGGTAATGCGTCCGATAAGTCGGTTTAGAGCATCAACCACTGGTAAAGCAACCAAATCATACTTATCCATAATATGAGCTACTTCTTCAGAAGGAGTATCGGCCTTTACCGCTGTAACATCTTCGTTGATAATATTTTTAATTTTGGTATTTGAAGGTGTTAACAGTAATTTTTTTAATGATAAAGTACCTTTTAAAACATTATTGTCGTCAATAACATACACATAATATACCTCATCCACATCTACGGCTTGCTTACGCATTTCTTTAAGACACGTGGTGATACTCCAGTTCTCATTAACAGTAATTAACTCCTTAGCCATTAAACCACCGGCAGAATTTTCATCGTAGTTCAACAAGTCGACAATATCACCGGCTTGTTCAAGGTTATCAATAAATGACAACACTTCTTCCTGCTTTTCTTCAGAAAATTCGCCAATCACATCGGCAGCATCGTCGGAATCCAACTTATCGATAAATTCGGCAATCGTCTGGCTGGGCAATACCTTTAAAAACCGTTCCCGGTCATCTTCTTCTAACTCAACCAAAACATCAGCAGCCTTTTCTCCATCAAGCATTACGTGTAAAAACCGGGCTTCCTCAATATCAATCTCATTATAAATTTCAGCAATATCGGCCGAATGGAGGTCTTTTATCAGTTTGAAAGCTTCTGTTTCCTGATCATTTGTGATGAAACTTCTCAGCTCATCGATAAACTCTTTGGTCAATTCAAATTGCATAACCTTACTTTTTTAATTTTTTAACCCTGTTTTAATCTTTCCTCCACAAGATTGGTCAGCAAGATAAAATCATCAACATCTAACTGCTCAGGCCGTTTTTTTAAAATCTCATGGTCAATCGGTAAATTTACTAAAATTGTTTTTAATGAGTTGCGCAACGTTTTTCTTCGCTGGTTAAAACCAGCTTTTACAATACGAAAAAATAAATTTTCGTCACAATTCAATGCTTTTCTGTTATTTCTTTTTAAATGTATAACTGCAGAGTTAACCTTCGGCGGAGGATCAAACACTTTTGGACCAACTGTAAAAAGATAGTTGATATCGTAAAATGCCTGAAGCAAAACACTTAATATTCCATAGGTTTTATTGCCATGATTTGATTTTATCCTGTCGGCCACTTCTTTTTGTATCATACATACCACATCGGTTACAAGGTTGCGCTGCTCGAGCACCTTAAAAAATATCTGGCTCGAAATATTGTAGGGGAAATTCCCAATGATGGTTATCGGTTGATTAAAAAAATCAGTCAAACGTATTTTTAGAAAATCTTTATAAATCAGCTTATGTGCTATTGAAGGGTATGCTGACTTTAAAAAATTGTACGATTCAACATCAACTTCTATGGCATAAAAATCAATACCGGTAGTATTGATTAATTGACTGGTTAAAATTCCTGTTCCGGGTCCTATCTCCAATACAGTATCAGACTCACACCATTCAATGGCCTTAACAATTTTCGTGGCAATATTTTTATCCTTCAGAAAATGTTGTCCAAGGTGTTTTTTGGGGCGTACAAAGCTCATGTAATCCTATTAAAAGTTGTCAGGATGTAAAGTTCTAAAATCTTATATCAAAATCAAATGCACCATACAAAGAAAATTTAAAAATAATATCGCATACAAATGAATTTGCTAAATTTGGTATCTTTGACAGGCAAATCTTTCGTTATAATGAATAAAAAAATCCTTAAATACTTCATTAGTATAATCATTATCGTTCTTTCCTACGGATTTATTTATCATAAGCTAAAAAACTACGAAGCGCTTAAAGATTTAACTATACAAAATTTTAAATTTACCCGCCTCAAGATAGCATTGGTTGCTATAGTATGTGTTGGAATGATCTTAAACTGGGGTATTGAAGCTATAAAGTGGAAAGAGTTGGTAAAAAAGATAAAACCAATCCGTTTCTTACAATCATTGCAAATCGTTATTACCAGTATTACCATTGGTATATTTACTCCGAACAGAATAGGTGAAATTGCCGGAAGAGCTTATTTTTTGGAAAAAGGAAAAAGAACGTATGGTTTATTCGCAGCAGGTATTGGAAGTCTTGCCCAACTAACAGCAACCGTTGTAATGGGCTTAATTGGCTTTACACTTTTTTTGCTCTGCTTCCCGGATAAAATTCATATAAACTCTTTATTTAATGAATTTACGGCACTTTTTATTTTACTCTTTACCCTTGGTTTAATATGGAGTTTTTTTAATGTACAAAAAATAAAACCACTTCTTTTAAAAATTCCTTATCTGCAAAAAAAAACCGAACAAATTCATTTCTTATCGCTTCAATCAAAAAAATCTTTAATCGTTATATTGCTTTACAGCTTTTTGCGATATTTAAATTTTTCGATCCAGTTTTATTTGCTGCTTTTAATTTTTGATGTTCAAATCAGCTTTTTAGAAAGCATTGTAGCCATTACCCTTACCTATTTTTTTATGACTTTAATTCCGACCACAACACTAGCCGAATTAGGTGTAAGAGGTTCTCTATCCATTTTTTTTATTGGAATGTTTACCCAACAAATACCCGGGATTATCCTGGCAACTATCTTTATCTGGATAATTAATATTGCCATTCCTGCTATTGCAGGTGCTCCCTTTTTATTGGTTCATCAAAAATAATTCTTATATTTGTCCAATAAACAGATATTAACATCTTATATTCTTTTTTATGTTAGAAAACAAATTACTCAGAACAGCCCTGATACTTAGTATCATTACGATTGTATATAATATAGCCGAAGGCATTGTATCGGTTTATTATGGTATCAATGATGACACGTTATCGCTTTTGGGATTTGGATCAGATAGTTTTGTAGAAGTAATTTCTGGAATTGGAATAGCCCATATGGTTTTAAGGATGAGGTATTCAAAAATCCAACAACGTGATAAATTTGAAAAAACAGCGCTCAGAATTACCGGTGTTAGTTTTTATATTTTAACCACAGGCATTATTATCGGTTCAGTAATAAACATCATCCAGAATAATAAACCTGTAACCACCCTTCCGGGATTAATTATCGCGGGTTTATCAATACTCACCATGTATTTTTTAATGAGTGCTAAGCTTAAAATTGGCAAGAAATTAAATTCAGATGCCATTATTGCCGATGCCAACTGTACAAAATCCTGCTTATACCTATCGGTTATCTTACTCGTTTCAAGTGGTTTATACATGATTTTCCGCATTGGATATATAGACATCTTAGGATCGTTAGCCATAGCTTGGTTTGCTTTTAAAGAGGGAAGAGAAGCCTTTGAAAAAGCAAATAGTAACCAATTAAGTTGCTGTGGGGATGATAATCTTTGTCAAAAATAAACTTAAATTTTAAACATTTAAGACATTTTTTTTGTTGAGATAGATAAAATATAATGCAAAATAAAAACTTATAAAAGCTTAAGCGTGCTTCGGAGTAAAGGGTTAATAACAAGGTAATTTTTCTCATAATCATTTTCTTTAACTCTCCGAAGCCGCTTATTTAAAAAATGGAAGTTATATGTCTTATAATATTAACAAAACATTACATACAGATTTTAATTCAGCAGTAACACAAGTAAAAAACGCATTAAAGGAAGAAGGTTTTGGCGTTTTATCAGAAATTGATGTTCACGAGACCTTAAAAAAGAAGCTAGATATTGATTTTAGAAAATACAAAATTCTTGGGGCCTGTAATCCGCCCAATGCCCATAAAGCGTTACTAACAGAACCAAATGTTGGCACCATGTTACCCTGCAATGTTGTAGTACAGGAAATAGAAAGTAATAAAATTGAAGTAGTTGCCGTTAATCCACAGGCATCCATGATGGCTATAGATAATGATGAGCTCCAAGAAATTGCAGGAAACATAAAATCAAAATTAGAAAAAATTATCCAATCCCTTTAATAAAAAAGATCGTATGCTTTACTTAAGGCTTTTGCTTTTTGCAGTTGCAGTAACTGCAATAATAATGGTGATATATGCCATAAAACGCAAACAAAAAGACAAAACTGATTTTAATATAGAAACAAATCCCGAAAAATATAAAAAAATGAAAGAAGAGGGAATTTACAACGCATATAAACAAGAAAACGAAAAATAACCATGTATACACTAAAATTTAAAACCAACTTAAAATGTGAGGGTTGTAAAAATGCTGTAAGGCCTTTTTTAAATCAAATAGATGCCATAAATTCGTGGGATGTTGATTTAACTCACAATGACAAAATATTAACCCTTGAAGCAAATACGCTTAGCGAAGATGAAATTGCTGCACAAGTTAAGGAAGCATTTAATCAGGCTGGATACATCGCCGAAAAAATATAGATAGTAATCCATGAGCATCAAAAAAGAAACATATCCGGTTGAGGGAATGAGTTGCGCATCATGTGCACAAAGTGTAGAGAGTATACTTTCATCCTTAGAAGGTATAAAACAGGCCAATGTCAATTATGCCAATGCAAGTGTATTGGTCGAGTTTGATGAAAACATGGTATCGCCTGCCAAAATGGAAAAGGCGGTAAATGACATTGGCTATAAACTGATTATTGATAATACTACGGAAAATATTTCTGAACTGGAGGCAAAAGAAAAGTTAAAACTAAAAAAAACAAAACAGCGGGCTTTTTATTCTATTGCTTTTGCTATTCCGGTATTTATGATTGCCATGTTTTTTCCAAAAATCCCTTTTGCCAACTGGATAATGATGGTTTTAACCCTACCAGTAATTGTTTGGTTTGGACGTGAATTTTTTATTATTGCATGGAAACAAGCCAAAAACAAATCTACCAACATGGATACATTGGTGGCTTTGGGTACCGGGGCTGCATTTCTGTTCAGCATCTTTAACACCATTTTCCCGGAATACTTACTATCCAAAAGATTACAACCACATGTATATTTCGAGGCGGCAACGGTAATTATATCCCTAATTTTATTGGGTCGCTATTTTGAAGCAAAAGCAAAATCAAGAACCTCTGATTCCATTAAAAAATTAATGGGATTGAAAGTAAAAACTGCACGTGTTTTACGAAACCATAAAGAAAGTGAAATACCCATTGATGAAGTTCAAAAAGGAGATATTCTTATCATTCGTCCTGGAGAAAAAATACCGGTTGATGGTGTGGTAACTGACGGGGAATCGTATATTGACGAAAGCATGATTACCGGAGAATCCATCCCTGCTGAAAAAACAAAAGGGGACAAAGTCATTGGTGCTACCATCAATAAAACAGGCAGTTTTACCATGAAAGTAAAAAAAGTTGGCAAAGACACCATGCTTTCACAGATTATTGAAATGGTAAAAAATGCCCAGGGTAGTAAAGCGCCTGTGCAGAAAACAGCCGATAAAATTGCTTCAATTTTTGTTCCGGTAGTAATTCTTATTGCCATTACCAGTAGTTTAATTTGGTATTTTGCAGGGCCAGAGCCAAAATCAACCTTTGCCTTTGTAACGCTTGTTACCGTATTAATTATTGCCTGCCCATGTGCACTTGGTCTGGCTACTCCCACCGCTTTAATGGTTGGAATCGGCAAAGGCGCCGAAAATGGTATTTTAATCAAAAATGCCCAGACCCTTGAGTTTGCAAAAAAAATTAACGTTGTCGTTGTCGATAAAACCGGAACAATTACCAAAGGACAACCCGAGGTAAATGAGATTGTATGGTTGAAAAGTGATATTAAACGCGACCAGATTCTGGAAGATATTTTAGCCATTGAAAAAAAATCGGAGCATCCATTAGCCGATTCTATTGTTCATTATCTCAATCATTTATCAAACAGCAGCCTGAATGTGGTTAAGTTTAACAGCCAAACAGGGTTTGGTGTTTCTGCTACTTTAAACGAAAATGAATATTTAATTGGCAATTACCAGTTGATGAAAAAAAACAATATTGATATCGAAGGTGAACATCAATATTTTAACCAATACAGCAATACGGCGCAAACCCATGTTTTTGTAGCAAAAAATAAAGAATTAGTTGCACTAATCACAATATCCGATAAAATAAAAGAAAACTCAATCCGTGCCATTCGCAACCTACATAAATCTGGGCTACAGGTTCACATGCTTACCGGAGATAACTACAGCACTGCCAGGAATATTGCACAACAAACCGGTATCGATCAGTTTAAAGCAGAGGTATTGCCACAGGATAAACTGGACTACGTAAAAAATTTACAACAAAAAGGTTTTAAAGTAGCCATGGTAGGTGATGGAATAAACGATTCTCCTGCCCTATCGCAAGCCGATATGGGAATTGCCATGGGACAGGGAACCGACATTGCCATCGAAAGTGCCGATATTACGCTAGTAAAAGGTGACCTGGAAAAAATTGCAGCCTCCATCAATCTTTCTAAAGCAACATTGAAAACCATCCGCGAAAATCTTTTTTGGGCATTTATTTACAACATTATAGCTATACCAATTGCAGCAGGTGTTTTATATCCGGTAAACGGATTTATGCTTAACCCAATGATTGCCGGGGGAGCCATGGCTTTTAGCTCAGTATCGGTAGTGCTTAACAGCCTGCGGTTAAAATCAAAAAAATTGTTGTAGCAAAATAATTTTTGGATACTCCCTTTTTATTCCTATTTTTCGCTTTCATTTTTAATTGCTATGGATATTATTTTCAGGAATAAAAAACTTTTTGGTTTTATTTTTTGGTTTTGGCTTATCTTAATTCTTCTGGTTTCTACCCTTCCCGGAGGTCCAGAGATAAAAGCAGAATTTAACGATAAATCTATTCGCCTTGATTATCTATTGCATTTCATCGCTTATTTTTCATTAGCTATTTTTTACCTTTTCTGGAAAGCCAATAAATACTTCAACATCACCCCCCGCCTACTATATAGCTTTATAATTGGAGGATTTATTTTAGCTGCCGGCAGTGAGGCAATTCAAAGCCTGATTCCCAGCCGAACATTTAATCTTTATGATTTTTATGCTAATGCTGCTGGTATTATCTTAGGAGTTATTGCGCCTAAAATCCTTTTCTATAAAAAAAAGTAAAACTACCAAACACCTGCAATTGGCGTATTACAATTTTTACATTTACCATTTACCAAATTATTTTGTGTTATCCGAAAACCTTTCCGTTCAATAACAATTTCCTTACAATTCGGACAATAAGTATTTTCTGCATCTGTGCCTGGAACATTGCCAATATAAACATATTTTAAGCCTTCATTCATGGCAATTGTTCTGGCTTTATTCAACACACTTAAAGGAGTTGCCGGTACATGGGTTAACTTATACATGGGGGTAAACCGGCTAAAATGCAAGGGAGTATTTTCAAATCCATTTTTATATAACCATTGGCACATTTGTTTTATCATATCTAGATCATCTGTCCAGTCTGGTACAATCAGGTTGGTAATTTCAAGCCATACACCTTCTTCTTTTAAAATTTTTAATGTATTTAATACAGGCTCAAGAGAACCAGCATTAAGTCTTGCATAAATTTCATCGCTAAAACTTTTCAGGTCGATATTAGCAGCATCCACATATTTTGCTACATCGCGCAAAGGTTTTTCATTAATATACCCGGCAGAAATCATTACATTTTTTATGCCATGCGCTTTGGCAATTTTTGCCGAGTCGTAAAAATACTCATAAAAGGCTATAGGCTCCGAATAGGTATAAGCAATCGACTGACAATTATAATGTTTCGCCTGCTTATAAACTTCTGAGGGCATTAAATCGTAGTTTCGTGTATCTTTAGGGCTAATCTGTGATATTTGCCAGTTTTGGCAATTTAAGCAAGCCAGGTTACAGCCCGCTACA
>CAZWPU010000004.1:0-34563 GCA_964635605.1 uncultured Bacteroidales bacterium
TAACTTTTTATATGTAGGTATTCACATATCAAAAGTTCTATTAAATTTTATATTTTATTCTTAATGATTAAATTTGCGACGTTAAAAAATTAAATCATCTTTTATGAAACGAATAGCTTTATTGATAAGTGTTTTTTTTATTATTTCATCAACAGTTTTTGCTCAAATTGTTGATCCCGTTAAATGGAGTTACGAAAGCAAAAATGTGAAAGGGGATACAACCGAAATAATTTTCGATGCTAAAATCGATATGAACTGGCATCTTTATTCACAATATTTTGGCGAGGGAGGCCCGGTTCGCACCACATTTTATTTTGATGAAAGTGATAAGTTTGAAATTATTGGTAAGCCATCCGAAAGACCTGAACCAGAGGAGGTGATGGATGATATTTTTAATATGAAAGTGAAGTATTTTAGCAATGCTGCTACTTTTGTCCAAAAAATAAAAATTCTTACTGAAAATGATTTTACGATTACCGGCTCTATAGAGTATCAGGTTTGCCAGGATGAAAAATGTGTTTACTTTAATCCCGATTTTGCTATTAATGTTAAAGGAGTAATAACTGATACTGAAGCAACCTTAGCTAAATCTGATGATGATTTATCTCCACAAGTCGATTTGGAAGAAATAAGTAAACCTGAAAATATTAGTTCAATGTGGGGAATATTCTTTCTTGCATTTGTTCTGGGTTTGGCAGGAGTGCTTACTCCATGTGTTTTTCCAATGATTCCTATGACTGTATCATTTTTTATGCAGGGACAATCTTCTAAATTTAATTCCATTGTTAAAGCCTTGATCTTTGGAATTTCTATTGTTGTTTTATATACCAGTGTAGGTTTAATTGTTTCGCTTACCAGTGCAGGTGCTGATTTAACAACTACACTAAGCACCCATTGGATACCCAACACTATTTTCTTTGCATTGTTTATTGCTTTTGCCGCTTCGTTTTTTGGAATGTTCGAAATTGTTTTACCTTCAGGTTTGGCAAACAAAGCCGACCGACAGGTTGATAAAGGAGGATTTCTGGCTTCATTTTTTATGGCCTTTACCTTAGTTATTGTTTCATTTAGTTGTACAGGCCCCATTGTGGGTGCATTACTTGTAAAAGCTGCGGCTGGCGATATTTTGGAACCTCTTATCGGAATGTTTGGTTTTGGATTGGCTTTTGCTTTGCCATTTACATTATTCGCTATATTCCCACGTATGTTAAAAGGATTACCTAAGTCAGGTGGATGGATGAATACAGTTAAAGTAGTACTTGGATTTATTATTTTAGCATTCTCGTTTAAATTTATAGCTAACATAGATCAATCATATCATCTGAATATACTTACCCGTGATGTATATCTGGCTGTTTGGATTGTGTTGTTTATTTTACTTGGTTTCTATTTATTGGGTAAACTTAAATTTTCGCACGATAGTGATATTCCTTTTGTTACTGTTCCTCGGTTAGTTTTGGCAATTATTTCGTTTAGTTTTGCTTTATACTTATTGCCAGGGATGTTTGGTGCTGAATTAAATGCTGTTTCATCATTATTGCCTCCAAAATCAGCTCAACAATTTGATATTACTGAAAGTAAAATACCAACAGGCATGACTGCAAGTGATAATGCTGATAGTGAAACATTGTGCGAAACACCTAAATATAGTGATATTTTACATTTACCACATGGTTTGCAAGGTTATTTTGATTATGAACAGGGGATGGAATGTGCTAAGAAATTAGATAAACCTGTTTTAATAGATTTTAAAGGCCATGCATGTTCTAATTGTAAAGAGATGGAAAATAAAGTGTGGTCTGACCCGGATGTTTTAAAACGTTTACGAAATGATTATGTAATTATTGCATTGTATGTTGATGATCGGACCAAATTACCTGAAGATGAATGGGTAAATTCCGAATACGATGGAAAGGTAAAGAAAACAATCGGTAAAAAGTATGCTGATTTTCAAATCACAAAATATAATATAAACAGCCAACCCTATTATGTTTTGGTTGACCACAATGGAGAAAATTTAACAGAACCTAAAGGTTTTGATTTAAACGTGGATCGGTTTATTGAGTTTCTTGATACCGGATTAAAAGAATTTAAAGAAAGAAATAAATAGAACAGAAACTGGGGCTTTAGGTTCCAGTTTTTGTTATTATTTTTTTACTGGCTAAGAACCATTAAAGTTTTTTGTTCAACAGAGTATACTGCAAAAAAACCAAGAGCCTCATTGGAAATATTTCCGTAAAAATTGGCCGGCGGGCCGTCAAATGGACCTCCATCCCAATCTGTTTCAAGCATTACTTTAATCATATACTCATAATATGGTTTTGTAATCGAAAGCATTTCTAATGTAATTATATCATTATTCTTTGCTTTAATATATTGAACATTAACGCCATTAATATAACTCCCGTTGATAAGAATATCATCAGAAAAAAATATTTCGCGTAAAGTATCGGTAACTAAAGTATCATTTCTATATGCTTTCCACGCATAATGGTTTATTTCTTCTTCAGGCTCTTGTGCGAAGATCGAGATCGTAATATGATTTGAATCATTTTCAAATCTCTTGAATTTTATGGAATCAATAGGAGGACAAGAATGCATGTAATCTGACGCACTAAAGTGTTCGCCTTCAATATTAATATTTAAGGTATAAGTTATTCCGGGTACTCCACTCATTTCTTCCGTTTTATAAATTCCTGGTTGAGCCTCTGTTAAAGGGTAGGTGAAAGTTCCGTCAGTAATCGAAACATCGGCATCTGTTATAGGTTCAGCCGGTTTATTTGAAAAATAATCGGCACTTTTCGAAATTTTTACCTGATGGTTTTTATACTCACTGGTTAAATATCCTTCAATAACTACTCTTTCATAAGTACTATCCAATTCAATATCAGCTTTTTCTGTGCAAGAGAAAATGCTAATTGAAACGATTAGTATAATTAAATAAGTTGTGTGTTTCATTATGATCCAGTTTATTATTAAAAATAAAAATTATAAGTAATAGAGGGTAATATGGGAAATAAATATACCTTTTCAGCAATTGTAATATTTGGATATTCATCGTCCTGAGAGAATAATAGCATCCAGGTATTTTTTCGGTTGTAAACATTATAAATGGATAGATTTAATTCGCTTCTTAATCCTCGAGTTTTATCCACTCCAAACTTATAGGTTACCGATAAGTCCAGGCGGTGATAATCGGGTAACCTGTATTCATTTCTATCCGAATAAATGGGAACAATCATGTTGCCATACTCATACCTACCAACAGGAAAAGTAACCGGAGTACCGGTTGAATAAACCCAATTAGCGGCTGCATTTATTTTTTTAGAAAAATCGTAACTAACTACAATGGCTATATTATGTGGCTTATCGTAACTTGCCGGATAAACTTTTCCCTTGTTTATTTCAGTAATCTTTCGTTCTGCTTTTGACAATGTATAGCTTATCCAGCCTGTAAATTTTCCGGTTTGTTTGCGGATTAAAAATTCTAATCCGTACGACCAGGCATAGCCTGTTCTAAATTCACCTTCAATTTCAGGGTTTAGTAATAGTTCAGCATGGTCTCTAAAATCTATCTGGTTATCCATATTTTTATAATAGGCTTCGATAGATGTTTCCAAAGCATCTTCATAAAAATTTCTGAAATATCCTACTGCAAACTGGTCAGCTATTTGAGGATTTATATTAGGACCTGAAGGTATCCAAATGTCTAATGGTGAACCAGCGGTTGAATTGGATGCCAGGTGGATAAATTGTTTTGTTCTTGAATAGTTCCCTTTAATAGATGAACGATTATTGATCGAGTATCTGAAATTTAATCGTGGTTCTAAGCCCCAAAATGTATTGTAGATTTCACCGCTGCTATATACTGTTGAGTCTATTTTTTCATAATTCTCGTCGAAATTGTAAACGGTTGCTTTTCCCATATTTTGGAATATTGTTCCTCTTAAGCCAATATTTATAGTTGTTTTTTCATTAATTTTCCACTCATTGGATAAATATCCAGCCCATTCCAATGCGCTAGATTCAGGCATTTTAAGCTCATTATACATGGTTTGATTCCCTACTCCTTTAGCAAGCCCGGGATTAAAATGGTGCATTGTCCCTGTAACGCCAAACCGGATTGTGTTTCGGGTATTGGGATAATAGGTGTAGTCGGCTTTAAATTTAATGTCGTTTAAGTCTGATGACCATATAAATCCCTGTTCTTCTGAAGATTGGCTCAATTCATAATCGTAGTTACTTAAAATGACTGAAAAGTTTGAAAACAATTTTTCGGAAAACAGGTGGTTCCAGCGTAATGTGAATGTTTTATTTCCCCAACTAAATCCAAATAAATCATCATAATCAAAAACATCTCTACCCATATACCAGGAGAGATAGATGCGGTCTTTATCGTTGATTTTATAATTGCCTTTAAGATTTAAATCATAAAAATAGAGTTGATTTTTGCGTACATCTTCATCGCTCGAAAGCATTAACATTAAGTCGGCATATGAACGTCGTCCTGAAAGGATGAAAGAACCTTTATCTTTTACAATTGGGCTTTCTATGGTTAGTCGGCTTGAAACCGTTCCTATACCTCCATTAGCTTGAAATTTTTTGTTATTTCCATCTTTCATTCTAATATCTAATAAAGAGGATAACCGGCCACCATAAGCTGCTGGAATATCTCCTTTATAAAGTTTAACATCTTTAACGGCATCGTTGTTAAACACAGAAAAGAACCCCATAAGATGTGAGGCATTATAAACAGTAGCTTCGTCGAGAAGAATAAGGTTTTGATCGGCACCTCCACCGCGTACATTAAATCCGGAAGAACCCTCACTGGCTGATTGTACTCCGGGCATTAGTTGGATTGCTTTAATTACATCTACTTCACCCATAAAAGCAGGTATTTTTTTTATTTCTTTGGCCTGGATTTTCATCGTACTCATTTCAGCTTTTGCTACATTGGCATCTTTACGTTCAGCAGTAATAACTACTTCATTCAGTGTTTTTGATTGTTCTTTAAGCACTATATTTATTCTTAGATTCTGGTTAAGTTCAACTTTTTTTATTTGTGTTTCATATCCAACATAAGAATAAATGATTTGATAACTATTTTTAGGAATAGTAAGTGAATAGAATCCATATGCATTTGTAACGGTGCCTGTTTTAAGGCTTTTAACATAAATGGTGGCTCCAATTAACTCTTCGCCCGATTCGTTGGTGATATGACCATTAATGGTATATTTATTTGCAAAAAGCTCAAAAACAGATAATATGGAAAGGATAATAATAAATATAAATTTCATTCTATTCCTTGATTATTAAATAAAGAATTATCATATCAGCAATAATTAATTATAATACAACTTAGGTTTAATATTTAATCTAATAAATAAAGGATAAAATTATTGTTTTTTTTTCATTAATATTTGAACAATCGTATAAAGAATACTTAATAGAGCAAAAAAACCGGAAATTCTTCCAATATAATCTCCATTACGAACGTAAAAAGTTAGTTTATTGTTCGCTTTTAACGTGTTTTTTATGGCTGCAGGGACCCACCATTCAGTTTTTTGGATTACTTCACCTCGTTGGTTGATAAATGCAGAGATTCCGGTGTTAGCACTTCTGGCAATGCTTCTTCGGGTTTCAATTGCTCTAAGTTGTGAATAATTTAGATGTTGTTTATAACCAGGAGTATCACCCCACCAACCATCGTTTGTAATGACAAATATCAAATGAGCGCCATTCTTAATATAGTCGGTTACAAATTCTCCGTAAACCGATTCATAACATATTACCGGGGCAATTCTTGTATCGTCACTACTGTGTTTAAATGTTCCTCGGTAATCTTGAGTACCAAGGCTTCCGCTTGTTCCTCCCAAATCGAGAATTACATTCTCCAGCATTTTAAATAATTTAGGATAAGGCATTTTTTCCACTCCAACCACTAGTTTAGATTTGTGATAAGCAGGAATAAATCCTGTTGTATCTATTTGAATAGCCGAATTAAATGCATCATAGTAAAATCCTCCACGTTCGGTATAACGTACAGTCGGCGTTAGTTTTTCATCTGCTTGATATCTTTTAAATGCATCAATTCCTATGATAAAATTAACATTAGACCACTTATTTATAAACTGTTGGATAGCCTGAATGCAATAATTATCTTTTAAATTATTAATCCATATATTACTATCTAATGAAGTTTCGGGAGCAACTACATAATCCGTTTTTGCGTCGGTAATACTATCGGCTAAATTTAAAATAATGTTTAATTGCTGAAAAGGAGATAATTCGCTAAATTTATCATGATAAGGGTCGATATTAGGTTGGAGAATGGCAATTGTATATTTTTTTCCCTGTTCTTTATAATTATTGAATAGGGTTAATGATGTTATCATTGGTATAAGAATTAGAATAATTAATCCTATCGACCTGATAATAAAAGACCTGTTTATTTTGTTTGTAAAATAAGTTTGGATTAGGTTAAACAACATTAGATTAGTGAGTAAAATCCACAGGGTACCACCTAAGGCTCCCGTATATTCAAACCATTGTATTAGTTTAATATCTTTTGCCAATGCATTACCTAAGTTGAGCCATGGCCATGAAATTTCTGCATTTAAATAAAAGTATTCAAACCCAATCCAGTAAACAATAAGCGCAAATTGCCCGAATTTTGCCCCCAACTTTCGTTTGGTTAAATGAAACATCCAAAAAACAGTAGACATTAAAAATGTATTAACGATTACTGCAGCAAAAGCACCAATAAGCGTTGCATTATAAATCCAGTAAGTCGTTAAAATGTTCCATACGCTAAAAGTAAGTGCAGCGTAACCATAAAACACAACCGATTTATTTTGTTTTCTGGATTGGTATAAATAATCTTCAACCAATAAAAGCGGAATAAGTGCAATTAACATAATAATACCTGAGAACTGCTGATACCATGGTAGTGTAAGTAAAATAGAACTTAAAAGAACCAGAATAAATCGGTTTATTTTTTTCATTCTATTGAGCTTTTTTTTGTGTTTGATTTTGATATTGAGTGTTTAATCGTAAAATTTTATTATGTTTTTTAGAACCTTTGTCTTTTTTATTTACAAGATATACTCCTGTAATAATGAGTGCAATCCAGAAAAACTGTAGAATACTTAATGTTTCTCCGTCGAATAGTCCCCACATAATAGCAAAAACAGGAATGATATATGTTACCGATGATCCAAAGATTGCCGATGTATGTTGAATTAAAGTGTTAAAAATAACTAAAGCTAACACGGTTCCAACAACAGCAAGTATAGCAATAAATCCTAAATTAAGCAGATAATCATTGGTAATTAATGCATTCGAGAAATCAGAAAAAAGAAGGTAGATTCCTGCCAAAGGGCCAATAAACATAAATGCCAATGATGTTAATTCTAACCCGGTAAGCCCTTTTATTTTGTATCTTACCTGGTTTACATTAATCCCGTAACAAATAGTTGCTGCAATAATAAAAAGCCCGTAATAATTAATCTTGTCTACTATTACTCCTCCATTAGTAGATTGTAAAATTAAACCAAAAGCACCTATTAATCCCAGTACAATACCTAAAGCATTAATTAATTTTGCTGTGCTTTTATAAAAAATTAATCCTATGATTAAAGTAAACAACGGAGTGAGTGAATTTAGAATTCCTGCCATGGAACTGTCTACCTGTGTTTGAGCTTTGGCAAATAAAAAAGCAGGTGCTCCAGAGCCAATAAATCCAACAACAAGTAATGAAACAATATTTTTTTTATTAATTTTTTTTAGATTTTTTATACCAAAAGGAATAAAAGCGATAAATGATATAAATAACCGTAATGCCGCTACCTGATCGTGTGAAAAAGAACGTAGCCCTTTTTTCATCAATATAAAACTACTGCCCCAAATAAGCGATAAGAAAATAAGTGTAGCCCATTGCCATCCTTTATTTTCAAAATTAATTTTAAACATATCTATAAAAATAGTTGGTAAAGATAAGATATAATTAACAAATCACTGAACTGCTTGTTTAAACTTTTAGTAAATCTGTTTTTTTCTTTAGAGATTTAACAGAAAAAATTAATTTTGCGGTTAATTTAACTTAAAAAATGTATGCAGGAGTATAAAATATATATTGGCGGCCAATTTTGCTTTACGAATAAAAAACTTAAGGTTTTTAATCCTTTCGATCATAGTATTGTAGCAGAAACATACCTTGCAGGAAAAGATGAGCTTGAAAAGGCAATTGAAAAAGCACAATTGGTGAAACCTATATTGCGGGATTTACCTTCGCATAAAAAGTATACTATATTAATGCAAATTGCTAACCAGCTTGAAGAAAAAAGTAGTGAGCTGGCATTAATTTTAGCGCGTGAGGCTGGGAAGCCTTTTAAATATGCACTTGGAGAAATTAACCGTGCCATTCAGGTTTTTACGGTGGCTGCCGAAGAGTCAAAGAGGTTACCCAAAGAGTACATTTCGATTGACTGGACAGCTGCCGGAGAAAAGAAAGAAGGACTGGTTAAGTATTTCCCCGTAGGTTTAATTGCCGGAATAGCACCATTTAATTTCCCGTTAAATCTTGCAGCACATAAAATTGCTCCTGCTATTGCATCAGGGAATGCGATAATAATAAAACCTGCACGTTCTACTCCGCTATCCGTTTTGGAGCTTGCAAAAATTATCGATCAGACAGAACTCCCCAAAGGAGCGTTTTCTGTTTTACCTATGGATAGAGAAGCAGGAACTCAATTGATAACCGATGAAAGAATTAATATGCTTTCATTTACTGGCTCTCCCAATGTGGGATGGAGGATGAAAGCCAATGCAGGTAAGAAAAAGATAGCCCTCGAACTGGGTGGAAACGCAGGAGTAATTGTTTCAGAACAAGCTGACCTTGATTTAGCAGTTAAAAAATGTTTGGTTGGAGGTTTTGCTTATTCAGGACAGGTTTGTATTCATGTACAACGAATAATGGTTTATGAAAAGGTTTTTGATACCTTTGTGGATAAGTTTATTTCCGAAACGCAAATGCTTACATTTGGTGCTCCGGATAATGAGACTACCGATATTTCAGTAATGATTGATGAGGATAACGCCAGGCGAGTAGAAGATTGGGTAAATGAAGCCGTATCTGAGGGAGCCAAAATATTATATGGAGGAAAACGAAAAGGTGCATTTTTTGAACCAACAATCATCACTAACACCAAGCGAGAAATGAAGGTCTGTGCTTTAGAAGTTTTTGGTCCGGTAGTTACTGTCGAAAAATTTTCGGATTTTTCCCAAGCCGTTGATATGGTTAATGATTCGGAATATGGTTTGCAAGCAGGCATTTTTACCAATAGTATAATAGAAATGAACCATTCGTTTAATGAGCTTGAAGTAGGAGGAGTTATTATAAATGATATACCAACATTCAGGGTTGACCATATGCCTTATGGAGGCATTAAAAATTCGGGTTTTGGAAGAGAAGGAGTGAAATATGCCATTCAGGAGATGATGGAACCGCGATTGTTGGTGAAAAATACAGATTATTAAATTTTAAGGGTTCAGGAGTTTTATTGTGGAAATTGAATTTTTATTAAAAGGAATAATTGTAGGTTTTTTGGCATCAATTCCTTTGGGACCGGTTGGTGTCTTGTGTATTCAACGAACCATAAACAAGGGAAGAGTTTACGGCTTATTTTCCGGAATGGGAGCTGCCACCGTCGATTCATTCTTTGCTCTTGTGGCAGCCTTAGGATTAACTTTTATAATAAATTTTATTGAAGAGCAACAGTTTTATATTCAGTTGTTTGGTGGAGGTGTATTAATATTTTTAGGAACTCGTATATTTAATACAAATCCAATACGGCAAATTAGGCGTCATCGAAAAAAGAAAAATAAGCTGGTTGAAGATTTTTTTTCCGTACTTTTTTTAACTCTTTCAAATCCTTTAGCTATTTTTCTTTTTGTTGCGGCATTTGCCGGGATAGGACTGGTAACATCAAAAGATAGTTCTATTAAATCATCGTTAATCATAGCCGGTGTGTTTTTAGGAGCTATGCTTTGGTGGACTTCGCTTACTTTTTTTGTTGATCTGTTTCGAAAAAAATTTCGTTTAAAACAGTTGTGGTGGATTAATAAAATAGCAGGAATATTGATTATTGTTTTTGGTGTAGCAGCCATGCTTTCAGTGTTTTTTTAAATCAATAAAATCATTCAAAATGGATATAAAAAGAGCAACGTTTGTTTCAAGTTTTACAGGCTATCAGCAATGCCCCGAAATTGATATTCCTGAATATGCATTTGTTGGACGTTCAAATGTTGGCAAGTCGTCATTAATTAATATGTTACTCGATCGTAAAAATTTGGCTAAAACATCACAAACTCCTGGAAAAACACAGTTAATCAATTTTTTCCTAATAAATGATTCATGGCATTTAGTTGATTTACCAGGTTATGGATTTGCTAAAGTAAGAAAATCTATCCGCAAAGATTTTAATCGTATAATTAAAGATTATGCAGAATTTAGGACAAATTTGGTTTGTCTTTTTGTGTTGATAGATGTACGACACAAACCTCAACAAAACGATTTGCAATTTATGCAATGGCTTGGCGAAAGACAGATTCCTTTTGCTATAATTTTTACAAAAACAGATAAATTGAAAGAATTGGCACTGGAGCGAAATATTCAATTTTATAAGAAAGAGTTGTTAAAAGAATGGGAATCTTTGCCTGAAATATTTTTAACATCAGCCGAAAATAAAAGAGAACGTAATGAACTGCTCGACTATATTGATCGTTTAAATCAAATTTAATTTTTTTGATCAGCTGCAGATAATTTTAGGTTAAAGTAGGTGGAAAATAGAATGATATTTATAACTTTGCAAATCTATAAAATAAGGAATACAAATTTTTGAAAAAATAAGATATATGAGCGTCCAACCTCCAATCAAGATTTTTTCAGGAACCAAATCGCGGTTTATTGCTGAAAAAATTGCAAAAGAATATGGTGTTGAGTTAGGAAATACAACTTTTACTGAGTTTAGCGATGGAGAATTTCAAACTTCATACGAAGAAACGGTAAGAGGGGCTAATGTTTTTATTATTCAATCTACATTTCCACCTTCAGATAATTTAATGGAGTTATTGATGATGATTGATGCAGCCAAAAGAGCTTCAGCTTATAAAGTTGTTGCTGTTATGCCTTATTATGGATTTGCCCGTCAGGACAGGAAAGATAAACCACGCGTTTCAATCGCATCAAAGTTAGTAGCTAACCTGCTCACAGCTGCAGGAGTTGATAGAATTATGACGCTCGACCTGCATGCAGATCAGATTCAGGGATTTTTTGACGTACCGGTTGATCATTTATATGCATCAGCCATTTTTGTTCCTTATATTAAAAATCTCAACCTTGATAATTTAGTTATAGCTGCTCCTGATATGGGCGGTACAAAAAGAGCAAATGCATATTCTAAATTTTTAGAAACACCGCTTGTTATTTGTCATAAATCACGAAAAAAGGCAAATATTGTTGATGAGCTTACTGTGATTGGCGATGTGGATGGGAAAAATGTTATTATTCTCGACGATATGATTGATACTGCCGGTACAGTTACCAAAGCTGCTGATATGATGATTGAACAGGGAGCTAAAAGTGTTAGGGCATTTGCTACACATGCTGTTTTATCAGGGCCTGCTTACGAAAGAATTAATGATTCAAAAATTACTGAAGTTGTAGTTACCGATTCATTACCTATAAAACCATTATCTGAAAAGATTAAAGTTCTTTCTATTGCTGATGTTTTTGCTAATGTTATTAATAAAGTATATAATTATCAGTCCATAAGTTCGAATTTTATAGTATAAAATTTTATATTTGCGGTTTTAAAATAAAAAAATTGAAAATAACACATAATAATAAAATAAAATGAAAGCAATTGAAGTAAAAGGTAGCATAAGAGAAAAGGTAGGGAAAAAAACTGCTAAACAGTTAAGAGAACAGGAACTGGTACCTTGTGTAATGTACGGAAAAGGTGAAAATGTTCATTTTTACACACATAAAAACTCTTTTAAAGAGATTGTTTATACACCTAATGCTTATTTGGTGGATGTTGATCTTGACGGACAAAAGCATAAGGCTGTATTAAGAGATGTTCAGTTTCATCCCGTATCTGATAAGATTATACATGTTGATTTTTATGAAACCGATGAAAATTCAGAAGTTTGGATGAAAGTGCCTTTAAGAATTGAAGGTGCTGCCGTGGGTGTTCTAAACGGTGGCCGTCTGGTTCAGAAAATGAGAAAATTAAGAGTAAAAGCTATTCCTGGAAATTTGCCAGACGAAATTGTTGTTGATATTACTCCAATGGAAATAGGAGACTCGGTTAAAGTTAAAGATCTACCTTATCCAGCGGTTAATTTTCTTGATCCGGATAATGCAGTTGTAGTTTTAGTTAAGAGTTCACGTGGCGCTACATTACCTGAAGAAATTGAAGCCCTGGAAGCTGAAGAGGCTGAAGCAGGAAAAGAAGGAGCTGAAGGTGCTGAAGGAGCTGAAGGTGAATCACCTGCTGAAGAGGCTGCTGAATCGAAAGAATAAGTTTTAATTTAAACTAATACTGGTTTGAAATATCTTATTGCCGGTTTAGGGAATATTGGAAGCGAGTACGTTAATACACGACATAATATAGGTTTTAAAATATTGGATGCGTTAGCTAATGCATCCAATATTGTTTTTGAAGACCGTCGTTATACTTTCAGAGCAGAGTATAAATTTAAAGGGCGGACGTTTGTTTTAGTCAAACCTACAACATTAATGAATCGCAGTGGGAGAGCTGTAAACTACTGGCTTGCCAAAGAAAAGTTACCTCCTGAAAAATTACTTGTAATTGTCGACGATGTGGCACTCCCGTTTGGTAAATTAAGATTAAAACCTGGAGGTGGTGATGCCGGACATAATGGGTTAAGAGATATTAGCATAATGTTGGGAAACCAGAATTATCCACGCCTCCGATTTGGAATTGGAGATAATTATCCCAAAGGGGCACAGGCTCATTATGTTTTGAGTCCATGGAATGAGGAAGAAAAGAAAATTTTGCCTGAACGGATTGAGACAGCTATTGAAATGATAAAAAGTTTCGGAGTGATTGGTATTGAAAATACAATGAATGAATTTAACAATCGTTAGCTTTTTATTTACTACTTGATTTTATTCATTTACGTTTATTTCTAAATTTGTTTTTATTATCTTTTGAGTAAATTTTGCATTATGGAGCATGATAATAATTTACGTATTGATAAATGGTTATGGGCTGTACGAATTTTTAAAACCCGCAGCCAGGCTGCCGAAGCATGTAAGAAAGGACGAATAATTGTTGATGATATTCAGGTTAAACCTTCCCGAACCATAAAAGTGGGCGAGGTAGTTTTTGTTAAACGGCCACCAGTTACTTATCAATATAAAATATTGGGACTTTTAAGCAATCGTAAATCAGCTAAGATTGCTGCCGATTATGTAAAAGATATTACGCCTGAAGAGGAAAAAGTAAAACTCGAGATGAAAAATTATGCAGGATTTGAAATCAGGCAAAAAGGATACGGTAGGCCAACAAAACGAGAACGTCGATTAATTGATAAGTTAAAAAATAAATATTAATCAAACCATGATTATAGCCAAAGCGAAAAAACGAGAGAACATTGCCGAGTATGTGCTTTATATGTGGCAGATAGAAGATTTAATTCGGGCGCATAACTTTGATATCGAAAAAATTTTTAAAAACATTATCAATAAATTTGACCAGCCACAACCTGTTAAAAATGAAATTAGAAATTGGTACGAGGGATTAATAGACTTATTTAAAGGAGAAGGAATAGTTAAATCCGGGCACCTGCAGTTTGTTCAAAATACGGTGAATGAATTAAATGAATTGCATTTGCATTTATTGAAATCACCCGAACATTTAGATTATATTGATGTCTATAACCAGGCACGAGATGGGATTATTGAGTTAACTAACAAATCGAAAGGGAATGTGGCAAATGAAATTGAGGCATGTTTTAATGGCCTTTATGGTATCTTGGTATTGCGGTTACAGCAAAAAACTATATCTTCTTCAACGGCTGAAGCAATGGGACAAATTAGTAAATTAATTGCTTTACTTAGCCGTAAATTTAAACTTTATGAAGAAGGAAGTATTGAACTTTAACAAATTTTTATAGAAATCTTTCTCTTATTGATTTTGATGGCATAAAACACTGCTTTTTCTTTCCAAACCAACGGAACCGGTTGTTGGCAATAAAATCATATATTAAATTTCTTAAAGATTTTGGAAGAATCTTAAAAACAGCGAATAAAGGCCACAAGCCTTTTAATTTTTGGGTAATTTTTATGAGGGCATCTGATTTTAAAAATATTTTTTCATCTTCAATTAAAACTACCGATTCAATATAGTTTTCAGGTAAATCAAATTTTTGATGTAATTCTTTGCCAACTTCTGATTGCAAGGATGCAAATTTGAAATATTTTTTTAAATCCCTTTTAATAATAAATTGAACCGATCCTGAGCATAAATTGCAATATCCGTCAAACAATACGATCCCATTATTTTTTGGTCGTTTTTTCATTTTCAGGTTCTGGTATGTAAACTTCTAATAGTTTACTCTCAGTAACCGGATTCAAAAACAATTGTTCAAAAACAGCAGGGATCAAAACGGTTTCTCCTTTTTTAACAAGTGTTTTTTCACTTTCGTTATAAATAATTTCAAATTCACCTTCAATGCAAATGTAAATTACAAACGAATCGAGTTGATTGTAATTTTTTTCGGTCTGTTGATTAAAATCCAAAATATTGGTTTGAAAGTAATTACATTTAATAATTTTCGATGTTGAATTTTTTTCTGAAGTATAGTCCGTTCTATAATTGTCGTATTGATTATAATCAATAGCATTAACAGCTAAATCGGTATGTAATTCACGGTAATTTCCCTGCTCATCTTTTCGGTTCCAATCGAATATTCGGTAAGTAACATCCGAAGTTTGCTGTATCTCGGTAAGAACAATGCCTTTACCAATTGCATGTACTCTTCCGGAAGGAATATAAAATACATTTCCTTTTTTTACTTTCTCAAAATTTAAAATTTTTGGCAATTCATTTGATTTTAGATGTTTTAAGTAGCTGGACTTATCCATTTTTTGGTTAAATCCGGAGATTAATTCCGCATCTTTTTCGGCTTCGATGATATACCACATTTCGGTTTTCCCGAATGTATTGTGCCTTTTTTTTGCCAGCTCATCATCAGGATGAACCTGGATAGAAAGTACATCGTTGGCATCTATAAATTTGATGAGTAAAGGAAATTCTAAACCAAATTGATCATAAACACGATTGCCAACTAAATCGCCCATATAAATTTCAATCAATTCCTGTAAATTATTTCCTTGTAAATGGCCATTATCAATAGTGGATACGTTCCCTTCAATACCTGAAATTTCCCAGCTTTCACCAATTTTCTTTTTTTCTGGCAACGATTTATTTAAAAAATCTTTGAGATGTTGACCACCCCATATTTTTTCTTTAAACTGTGGTTTAAATTTTAAAGGATATATTTGATTCATTTTCATAAATTTTTTATTAAGATACAGAACTACTTTGTCTTTATCAATAGTTTTAATTAACTTCATGCACTTGTTCAGTGATTGTCAAAGTTATTAAAATTTTATTGAAATGTCTTTTATAATTGGAATTGCCGGAGGCACCGGTTCCGGAAAAACAACAGTAGTGAATAAAATAATAGAGCGATTAGATAGAGAAGAAGTCGCTATTATACCTCAAGATTCATATTACAGAGATAATGGGCATTTACCTATAGAAGTTCGGCAGGAGATGAATTTCGATCACCCGCGTTCACTAGAATTTAGATTGTTGATCGAACATATAAAAAAATTAAAGGAAGGAAAACCAATTGAACAGCCCATATATTCTTACTTAACATGTACTCGCTCTAAAGAAACCATTCCAGTAGGTCCTGAAAAAGTGATTATTATTGAAGGAATTTTAATTCTGCAAAATGCACAGTTACGTAATTTAATGGATATAAAAGTTTTTGTAGATGCTGATAGTGACGATAGGCTTATGCGGGTTATTCAACGCGATTTGGTAGAAAGGGGAAGATCGGTAAGTAATGTACTCGATCGGTACGAAAAAACGGTTAAACCGATGCACTTACAATTTATCGAACCTACAAAAAAGTATGCTGACATTATAATTCCTCAAGGTGGCGAAAATAAAGTAGGTGTCGATATTTTAACATCAATTATAGAAAAAAATCTTCGTATGGATAAAAAATAATTATCGTTTTATGTTAGATCATATTAAAGTAGAAAATATTTTATTTCTGGATATTGAAACGGTTCCACAATATTCTGATTTTGAAAAAGTACCCGAAGCATTTAAGCAATTTTGGGAAAAAAAATCATCATTCTTCCGTGAGGAAGAACAAACAGCTTCAGATGTTTATCAACGAGCAGGAATTTATTCCGAATACGGGAAAATTATCTGTATTTCAGTAGGAATAATTGTTCATAAAGCAGAAGGACAATTTATCCGGTTAAAATCTTTTTATGGCGACGACGAAAATATTTTACTTAATGAGTTTGCTCAAATGTTAAATAAATACTATACAAAAAACAAAAGTATTTATTTGTGTGCCCATAATGGCAAGGAGTTCGATTTCCCCTATATCTCAAGGCGAATGTTGGTTAACGGAATTTCATTGCCCACAATACTTGATGTTGCAGGTAAAAAACCCTGGGAAGTTACTTTTTTAGATACGATGGAGTTGTGGAAATTTGGTGATTATAAGCATTATACCTCATTAAATTTATTAACACATATTTTTAATATTCCAACTCCTAAAGATGATATTGATGGTAGCATGGTAGCTGATATATATTGGAACGAAAAGGATAATGACCGTATCGTTAGATATTGTGAAAAAGATGTTTTGGCGGTTGCTCAGCTTTTTTTACGCTATCAGGGAAAACCATTAATTAAACCAGAAAATGTAGATTCTGCTACAGATTAAAACCTCCTAACCTGCTAAAAAATTTTGTATAGTTTTTAAAAATAGTTTAGGTTGTTCAGCATGAAGCCAATGCCCCGCATTAGGTATAATTTCTATTTCGGCAAATGGGAAAACAGTTTCAATGGCTCTTCTATCAGAAGGTTTGATATAATCAGATTTTTCTCCTTTAATAAAAAGAGCAGGGAAACCGGTGATTCCATTTCCATTTTTAAAATTTTTAATAGGAAGTCCATCCATAATATTTTTTAGTTCATTACTTATGCTTTCCAGGTTTAGGCTCCAGGCAAACCGGTTATCCTTTGTTCGGTTCACATTTTTTAATAAAAATTGGCGTACTCTTTTCAACGGTATGGATGGGGAAAGAATTTTATCGATATCTTCGCGGCTCTTTACATGATTAAAATCGACATTGTACATTGCCTTGATAATGGTTGAATGAGAAAGTAATTGAGTTGACTTTGTGTTTCTATAAGATTTAGGAGAAATATCAACAACAATCAGGTTGTTTACTCTTTCGGGATAATCAACCGCAAAGAACATGGCTGTTTTGCCACCCATCGAATGTCCTAAAATAATTGCTTTATCAATCGATTGCTTATCCATAAACTCCAGCAAATCTTCTTTTAGTAAATGGTAATTATGTTGTGGTGAATGGGGTGACTTACCGTGATTCCGCTGGTCTACTAAATAAACTTCGTAATTTGCTGATAGTTTTCGGCCTATACTTACCCAATTATCCGACGATCCATACAGCCCGTGTAAAATAATTAATGGAGGCCCATCGCCAAATTTTCTGAAAAATAAATCCATGCTTTAGTTTTTTAATTCACGTAAATACATTTGGATAGTATTTTCGAGCCCATAATAAAGTGCATCTGAAATTAAGGCATGTCCAATAGATACTTCTGATAATCCAGGTATGTTTTGATTAAAATATTTTAGATTATCGAGATTTAAGTCATGGCCGGCATTAAGTCCTAATTCAACATTATTAGCTACTTCGGCAGCTTTAATAAAAGGTGCTATTGCTTTTTTACGGGTTGCAGAAAAATTGGCTGCATATGGCTCGGTATAAAGTTCAACTCGGTCAGTTCCAGTTTCTTTTGCATTCTTTATGAGTTCAATATTTGTTTCAACAAAAATGGATGTTCGGATCCCTTTTGCTTGAAATCGGGAAATTATTTTTTTTAAAAATTCTTTGTGTTTTATAGTATCCCAACCAGCATTAGATGTTAACGCACCGGGAGGATCGGGGACCAATGTAACCTGGTTAGGAACAACATCTAACACCAGTTCTATAAATTTTTCTGAAGGATATCCTTCAATATTAAATTCGGTAGTAATAATAGGTTTAATATCATAAACATCACTATATCGGATATGTCTTTCGTCAGGTCGTGGATGAACAGTAATCCCCTGGGCACCGAAACGTTGACAATTGATTGCAGCTTCTAAAACATTTGGAATATTTCCGCCTCTGGCATTTCGTAATGTTGCAATTTTATTTATATTTACACTTAGTCTGGTCATTGATTTATTTTTTAATAAACATTAAATAGTTATTATTTGTTAATTAAACAAAAATACGAGTATTTTTTGAACTGAATATATATGTTGGCAAAAGATTTAATATCTGATGAAATACCTTCGTTGCTTACATCCGATACTGCTGTTGAAGCTTTAAACTGGATGGAGGTGTTTCGTATTTCACATTTACCCATTGTAAATAATGAAGAATTTTTAGGACTTATCTCAGATGCCGATATTTATGACTTAAATGCACCAGAAGAATCGATCGGAAACCACAAACTCTCTTTGCTAAGACCTTTTGTACGATACGATCAGCATGTTTATGAAATAATGGAAATTGCCGGACGTTTAAAACTTACGGTTGTCCCTGTTCTCGATTATAATAACAAATATATGGGGTTAGTTCGCATGAGTGATCTGTTGCACCATTTTTCTAAACTTACTGCCATTGAAAAACCTGGTGGGATAATTGTGCTTGAGTTGAGTGAAAGGGATTACTCAATGACTGAAATTTCACAAATTGTAGAATCGAATAATGCCAAAATTTTAAGTATGTATTTAAATACTTCTCCCGACTCTACTAAGCTTGAAATTACTTTAAAATTAAACCTTGCCGACATAACACCCGTAATTCAGACTTTTAATCGATACGAATACAGCATTAAAGCTTCGTTTATGGAGTATGACGAACAGGATGATCTTTATAATTCAAGATATGAGTTGTTTATGCGTTATCTGAATACTTAAGAGATATTTTGGTTTAATTTTTGATTTATAAATATAAATTTGTTTAAATTAAGATTTTAAATTACAATTACGTCTTTCATGAAAGTTGCAATATTTGGTAGACCCTTCGATAGAACATTTAAAAATTATATACTTAGGTTTTTTGATAATCTGATACAACATAATATAACTATTTTGGTGCATCAGGATTTTTATCATTTTCTTATTAACGAAATTAATCTTTCACCTAAAAATATTGAAACTTTCAGAAAACATTTTGAATTGAAAGGCGATACGGATTTAATGTTTAGTATTGGTGGAGATGGAACTATTTTGGATGCAATAACCTTTGTAAGAGATTCTGGAATCCCTATTGTCGGGATAAATACAGGAAACTTAGGCTTTTTGGCAAGTATTGCTAAAGACGAAATTGATATGGCATTGGAAGCTATCTATACCCAAAATTATACCATTGAAGAAAGAACCCTTTTAAAGTTGGAAAGCCCTACTACAGTATTTCATGATTTTCCCTACGGATTAAACGAAATTGCCGTTCAAAAAATAGACTCGACCATGATTAAGGTTCATGTTTATATAGATGAAGAATTTTTAAATACATACTGGGCCGATGGATTAATTATTTCTACTCCAACGGGCTCTACAGCATATTCTTTAAGTGTTGGGGGCCCTATAATTATTCCTAATTCCGGAAATTTTATTATTTCTCCCATTTCTCCACATAATTTAACAGTGCGTCCGATTGTTTTACCCGATAGTAGTAAACTGCAGTTGAAACTTGAAAGTAGAGCGGTTAATTATATTGCATCCATCGATCATCGCTCGGTTGTTATTAACAATACAGTGGATTTAAAAATTGAAAGGGCCGATTTTAAAATTAAACTATTAAAATTAAATACTACCAGTTTTTATAAAACATTAAGAAATAAATTGATGTGGGGAGCTGATAGAAGAAATTAATAATAAATAATAGAAAACATTTTTAATTTTTAAATTGTTTATAAATAAGTAAATTAATAGAATAAATTTTATAATTAATGAATTTATTTTTAATTTTAAAAAAATAGATACCTTTGTAATAAGAAAATAAAAAAAATGAAAAAACAAATAATCCTTTTTTTTATAATTCTGTTTTTATCTCCATTTTTTAGTTACAGCCAAAAATGGAAGCTAACCCGGCAAGAATTAATCGGAGGCATAGGATTAGCTAATTATTTTGGAGATATTGGTGGAGCAAATGATCCCGAAGCTTCAGTAATATTAGATGTTGATTTTGCCTATACCCGGCCCCATTTAATGATTGGTTATAGATATAGAATAACGGAAAGACTTGCTGCTAAAGGCAGCCTTACATATGCAAATTTTCATGGTTCTGATATAGGTTCAAAAAATGAAACAAGAAATTATGCTTTTTCAACGAATCTAGTTGAGTTATATGGGCATGTTGAATATCATATCACTAAAGAAAAGCAATTAATTACCTATTCAACAATGGCATTGCGAAGTGGCTTAAAAAAATTAAATGCTGCAGTTAATGTGTATGTTTTCGCCGGTTTAGGCGGATCCTATTTTAAGCCAAAAGCAAAAGATGACTTTATTGGAAGTGAACGATTTAATGATAGTAAAAACGTAACACTTGTTTTTCCTGTGGGTATAGGAGCAAAATATCCTATCCGCAGCGACCTTTATATTGGGATGGACCTTTCAGCCCGAATCACAACAACTGATTTTATTGATGGTTTCAGCCCTGATCAATCAAAACATAATGATTTATACTATTTAACAACAATATACGTTTCATATAAAATTAAGCCAAAGAGCAGAAAACCAAATATTCGATATTAGTTTTTTATATGAAAAAAAATATATTGTTATTAGTTTCCATCCTATGGGGAGTAGTTGTATTTTCACAGAGCAGGACTGAACTTGGGTTGTTGTTGGGAACTTCTTATTATCAGGGCGATATAAATTCTTCAAAATTATTTTATGCTCCTTCACCAGCTTTTGGGCTGCTTGTAAAATACAATTTTAGCGACCATTTAACATCAACACTTAAATCATCTTATGGGAAATTAAAAGGAGATGATGCAGACTTCTCAGATGTTGAGAATCAACAACGAGGAGCTTCCTTTTCTACCCCTTATTTTGATATTTCGATGATTTTGGAATTTAATTTCTTTCCTTACAATAGCTCTGGGTATATTGAAAAAAATAAAAAAAGGTTCTCTCCGTTTTTGTTTGCCGGAGTTGGAGTAAACTATTTATTTAATTCGGGAGGTTTTGAAAATCCGGTGACAATTCCTTTTGGATTAGGAATTAAATATAATATCTTTGAGCGCTTAACTGTAGGTATTGAATGGAGTTATAGTAAAACATTTGATGACCAGGTTGATGGAGTTCTAAATGTTCAAGATGAAGTGAACACTCCAATTATACATAATGATGATTGGTACTCGTTTTGTGGTGTTTTTGTAACCTATAAAATATTTAGAGATAAAATTGATTGTCCGACATATGATGATTGACCAATGGATTTAAAAGAAAAGATTGATAAGAATAAACTGCCTAAGCATATTGCGATTATAATGGATGGAAATGGCAGGTGGGCACAAAAAAAAGGAAATTCGAGAATCTTCGGGCATAAAAATGGAGTAAAAGCCGTTAGAGAAACGGTTGAAGGAGCAGGCGAACTGGGAGTTAAATATCTTACTTTATATGCTTTTTCTACCGAAAATTGGAAAAGGCCCAAACAAGAAGTTGATGCCTTAATGTCTCTTTTAGTAGCCACAATTAATTCCGAAACCGATACACTAATTAAAAATAATGTTCGTTTATTGACTATTGGCGACATTGATGATTTGCCTAAAGATGTTAGTAGAAATTTACAAGAATTAAAAGAAAAAACAGTAAAAAACTCAGGATTGTCTTTAGTATTAGCGCTTAATTATAGTGCTCGATGGGAAATTTTAAATGCTATAAAAAATATTTTGGCTCAAACGCAGAAAGAACCTGTTAATATTGAAAATATAGAAAATGATTTTTTTGAAAAATATTTATATACAAGTGGAATACCAGATCCAGATTTGCTGATAAGAACAAGTGGGGAATATAGAATAAGCAATTTCTTACTTTGGCAGATTGCTTATTCTGAATTATATTTTACCGACGTTTTGTGGCCTGATTTTAGAAAAAATGATTTATACCATGCAATAATAGACTATCAGAAAAGAGAACGGCGTTTTGGTAAAATAAGTGAACAAATAAAAAAGTAGTTAAATTTAAACGTATTGAAGTAGAATGTTAAAAAAGTTTTTACCGGTTATAATTCTTTCAATTTTTAGTATTCAAATCATTGCTCAGAATATTAATTACGCTTCGTTACCAGTTGCTAATTATCAAAATCCTGAAGAATATATAATTAAAGACATCTCCGTTGCTGGGATAAAATATTTAGATAAAAATATTCTTATTAATCTTTCAGGATTAAGTGTAGGACAAGAAATTATTGTTCCTGGGGACGATATTACCATCGCTATTCAGAAATTATGGGATCAGGGGCTCTTCTCTGATGTAAAAATATCCATAACAGACGTGGTAATTGATAGTATATCTCTCGAAATTTTTTTATTGGAAAGAAACAGACTCTCGGACTTAGAAATTTATGGTTTAAAAAAATCGAAAGAAACAGATATTCGCGAAAAGCTGGAACTCAAAAGAGGAGTGCAGGTAACAGAAAACCTTATAAATAGAGCTGAAAGAACTATCCTAGATTACTTAAAAGAGAAAAAATTTTTAAATGCAACTGTCGATATTGTTCAAGTTGATGATACCACGACCCAACTTAATAATGTTAAATTAAAAATATATATTGATCGGGGAGAAAAGGTGAAAATTGATGATATAAATTTTATAGGTAATACTGTGTTTTCGGATGGTAAGTTGCGAAGAACCATGAAAGAAACCAAAAAGGTAAATTTAAACTTTTTTAAACCTTCCAAATTTATAAAAGATCTGTATGAAGAAGATAAAGATAAAATTATAGCTGAATATAATGCTAAAGGATATAGAGATGCAGAAATAGTTAGAGATAGTGTTTATAAAGTAAATGAAAAACGATTAGCCATTGATATCGAAATTAATGAAGGGAATCAATATTTCTTTCGTAATATTGATTGGGTAGGAAATACCAAATATTCTACCCAGTTGTTGAATGCCGCATTAAAAATAAAAAAAGGCGACCCTTATGATATCGAAATGCTTAACGAACGTTTAAATATTGCTGAAGATGCCGTAAGTAACTTATATTTAGATTATGGATATTTATTTTTTAACGTTACTCCAACGGTACAATCAATTGAAAACGATTCGGTAGATATTCAATTACGGATGTATGAAGGGAAACGAGTACGTTTAAGCAAAATAAGTATTGCAGGAAATACCAAAACAAACGAGCATGTTATCCGAAGAGAACTATACACTCGTCCGGGACAACTTTTTAGTAAGGCTGATATTATCCGTTCGCAAAGAGAATTAGCTCAATTAGATTATTTTGATCCGGAACAATTTGGAATTGAACCAACCAATATTAATCAAGCCGAAGGAACCGTTGATTTGGATTATTCTGTTGTGGAAAAATCTACCGACCAATTAGAAGTTTCAGGAGGTTGGGGTGCTGGTATGTTTGTTGGAACATTAGGATTGCGATTTAGCAATTTTTCAGCACGAAAATTATTTGAAAAAGATGCATGGAGGCCAATCCCATCAGGTGATGGACAAACATTAAGCTTAAGAGCTCAAACCAATGGACAATATTATTCAGCCTATAGTTTTAGTTTTGTTGAACCCTGGTTTGGCGGTAAAAAACCGAACTCCTTTTCTGTTTCTGCTTATTATAGCATTCAAAAAACTACGAATTACTTTTATGAGGTTGGAGATGAATATTTGAAAATACTTGGTGCATCTATTGGTTTAGGGCAAAGGTTAAAATGGCCGGATGATTATTTTACCCTTTCAAACTCAATTTCTTATCAAAAATATAGCTTAAATGATTGGGGTGGTTTTATTATCAATAATGGCGATGCAAATAACCTTAGCTTAACCACAACTTTTGCACGGAATTCAACCGACCAGATTATTTATCCTCGTTCCGGATCCTCATTTTCATTATCCTTGCAATTTACACCCCCTTATTCATTGTTTAAAGAAGATGACTTCTGGACTTTATCAGCCACAGAGCAAGAAAATATTGTGAATGGAGTACCTGACAAATACGAAGATTGGGATAATTATAACGAAGCTCAACAAAACACCATTATTCAGGATGCAATCAATGAAAAAATAAATTTGCGTAAATTTAATTGGGTAGAATACCATAAATGGAAATATAAAGGCTCTTGGTATTTAAAAGTTTGGGATGATTTAGTTTTGGCTACAAATACAGAATTTGGTTATCTGGGTTATTATAATAAAGATATTGGTTATACTCCATTCGGTAGGTTTAATTTAGGTGGAGATGGCCTTTCAGGATATAGTTTGTATGGAGTTGAAACCATTGCCTTACGAGGTTACGAAAATGGTTCACTTACTCCTCGTGATGAAAATGGAAAAAATGCAGGTAATGTTTACGAGAAAATTAATTTCGAATTACGTTACCCTGTAGCTTTAAAACCTCAGGCTACTGTTTATTTACTTGCTTTTGTTGAAGCAGGTAATGCGTGGTCCGATATCAAGGATTATAATCCTTTTCAAATAAAAAGATCTGCAGGTATTGGCTTACGTGCATTCTTGCCAATGTTTGGTTTATTGGGTGTTGATTGGGGTTATGGATTTGATAATATACCTGGTAATGAAGACGCAAATGGAAGTCAGTTTCACTTTGTTATTGGGCAACAATTTTAATCCAAATATCTTAGGCTATGAAACGGTTTGCATTTTTTATTTTACTTTTTATTGTGCCAATTATAACTTTTGGCCAGAAATTTGCATATGTTGATACTGAATATATCTTAAGCAATATTCCTTCATATAAAGCTGCTCAAGATAAATTGAATAGTTTATCCATAGAATGGCAGAAAGAAATTGAAGAGGAATATACTAAAATAGATGAGATGTATAAAGATTTTCAAACCGAGAAAGTTTTATTAACTAATGAAATGATAAAACAAAGAGAAGCAGAGATATTAGCTGAAGAAAAATTAGTTAAAAATTTGCAGCGGAAGTATTTTGGACCCAATGGGGAATTATTTAAAAAACGCGAAGAACTTATAAAACCTATACAAGACGAAGTATATACTGTTATTCAGGATATAGCCCAATCAGGAAATTATGCCATAATTTTCGATACGACTACAGGATCAAATGTATTATTTACCGATCCAAAATATGATAAAAGTGATGAAGTACTTGAAAAATTAGGGTATAAAAATTAATTTTATAAATTTGTACATAACTAAAAAAGAAGAACTTATGAAAAAGTATTTAGGAATATTATTAATCGTTGTAATGTTTTCAATTTCAGGAGTATATGCTCAGAAAACAGATTATAAATTTGGACATATCAATTCTAATGAATTGCTATCGGTAATGCCCGAAAGAGATAGTGCAAGACAAGAATTACAGAATTATAGCCAAATGCTTCAGCAAGAAATGGAAGCTATGCAGGTAGAATACCAAACGAAGGTAAATACTTATTTGGAAAAACAAGAGACTTATTCTGAATTAGTTCGTCAATCAAAAGAAAGTGAAATTCAAGAGATGCAACGACGCGTTCAGGAGTTTCAGACTACAGCTCAACAAGACCTGCAGCGAAAAGAGCAGGAATTGTTTCAGCCCATTATGGAAAAAGCTGAAAATGCTATTCAAAAAGTAGCTAAAGCTAATGGTTTTACCTATGTTTTTGATTTAAGCGCAGGAAGTGTGGTTTATTTTTCAGAACAAAGCATAGATATTCTGCCCTTAGTTAAGAAAGAATTAGGTATTGAATAATTTATTGACTTAAATATTTTTGACCATCTTTAAAAAGTTGAAGATGGTCTTTTTATATCATTTAAAAAATGAATGATTCACGTTCAATAGGTGTTTTCGATTCAGGAGTTGGTGGCTTATCTGTATGGAAAGAAATTGTTAAATTATTACCAAATGAGTCAGTTATTTATTATGCTGATAGTGCAAATTGCCCTTATGGATCGAAAACAGAACATGAAATAATAGAATTAGCCAAACGGAATGTTGATTTTTTAATCCACAAACAATGTAAAATAATTGTTGTGGCCTGTAATACTGCAACAGCTGCTGCCATTGATTATTTAAGAAAAGAATATAAAATTTTTTTTATAGGTATGGAACCTGCCGTAAAGCCAGCATCATTGCATTCGAAAACAAAAAGTATTGGAGTATTAGCAACAGAAGGTACATTTAATGGAAAATTATATCAGGAGACAACGAAACGTTTTGCAAAAGATGTGAAAGTTAATATTAGAGTAGGTGATAAATTGGTTGATATTGTTGAGAATAACCTAATTTATGAAAAGGAGACCAAAGAGCATCTACAAAAACTTATTCACCCATTCATTAAAATGAATATTGATCATTTGGTGTTGGGGTGTACTCATTATCCATTCTTAATGCCTGTTTTAAGAGAAGTCCTTCCCAAAAATGTAAAAATATTGGATCCAGCTCCAGCCGTTGCAAAACAAACCTATAATATCTTGAAAAAGGAAAGGTTAACCCATCAAGATACTGGAAAACCCATTTATGAATTTTATACTACCGGGAATATGGATATTTTAAATAATTTTTTAAAAAATCTTACGGATAAAAAATTTTCTTTATATCAGCTATAGTTATTCGTACCAGCTGGCATACATTAAATAATTTTCGGCAATTTTTTCTATCATTTCTTTTGTTTGTTCCTGATTTATTGATTTTATTCTTTTAGCAGGAACTCCACCATATATACTTCCAGCTTCAACTTTTGTTCCGTTTAAAACAATAGCTCCGGCTGCAATTATTGAATTTTTTTCGATAACTGCATCGTCCATTATTATGGCTCCCATACCAATAAGCACGTTGTCTCGAATAGTTGCGCCGTGAATAATTACATTATGTCCTATAGAAACCTTATTGCCAATATTAATAGTAGATTTTTCATATAAACAATGAAGAACCGTTCCGTCCTGGATGTTAACTTTGTTTCCTATTCGGATTGAATTTACATCACCTCTTATTACAGAGTTAAACCAAAAGCTGCAATGATCACCCACAACAACATCGCCAACGATGGTTGAATTATCTGCTAAAAAACAATTTTTACCAAATTGTGGAGTGTAGTTTCTTACTGTTTTTATTAATGCCATTTTGTTAATTATAATTGATTGATTAATAGTAAATTTAAATTCATTTAAATAATGAGAAAAATCATATATTAAATATGTAAAAATTAACTGAAAAATAATTAATAATTAATTAACATTACTTAATTTTGTAAAAGAATTAATTTAATTCTATTATTATAGAAACAAACGAGCGTATAATAATAAATTTCGAAAATGCATATGAAACAGGATGCCTGTTTTATATGCATTTACATTTTGTAAAAGTCTGTTAAATATAATCTACTAAATTAAATTATTATGAGTAAAAAAGCAGATGCCATTGAAAAAGAAGATGTCGTAATTCGGTTTTCCGGAGACTCAGGCGATGGCATGCAACTTACCGGAACATTGTTTTCTGATACCTCAGCGTTTATCGGTAATGATTTATCTACATTTCCTGATTATCCGGCTGAAATTAGAGCTCCACAAGGCACTATAGGTGGGGTTTCTGGTTTTCAGGTACACGTTGGAAAAACAAAAGTAAAAACTCCTGGCGATTATGCAGATATTTTAATCGCAATGAACCCTGCAGCACTTAAAGCAAATGAAAAATGGGTGAAAGACGGGGGAACTATTATTCTTGATGAAGACAGTTTTGATGAAAAAGGCTTGACAAAAGCCGGGTTTAAAACGGATGATCCGATCAAAGAAGATAAACTTGATCGCTTTAATATCATAAAAGCTCCGATTTCTTCTTTAACAAAAGAAGCGCTAAAAGATATGGGTCTTGATCCCAAAAGTATTTTAAGGAGCAAAAATATGTTTGCCTTAGGAATGGTTTACTGGATTTTTGACAGGCCTTTATCTTATACCGAAGATTTTTTTGAAACGAAATTCAAAAAGAAACCTTTGGTAATTGAAGCCAATAAAAAAGTCCTTCATGCGGGATATAATTATGCCGAAACAATGGAGCATATGACCCCCTCTTATATGGTAAGCCCTGGGAAAATTGATAAAGGTATTTATCGAAATATTAATGGGAATATTGCTACTGCATGGGGATTTCTTGCGGCAGCAGAAAAAGCAAATCTTGAATTGTTTTGTGGATCGTATCCTATTACCCCTGCAACCGAAATTTTGCAAGAATTATCTAAACAAAAAAATTTGGGTGTAAAAACCTTTCAAGCTGAAGATGAAATAGCTGGAATATGTACATCTATTGGTGCAAGTTTTGCCGGAAATTTAGCAATCACAACAACCTCAGGCCCTGGTTTAGCGCTTAAATCTGAGGCTATTGGTTTAGCTGTTATGACCGAACTGCCTTTAGTCGTTGTTGATGTACAACGTGGTGGCCCTTCGACAGGGTTACCTACTAAAACCGAACAGTCAGATTTAATGCAAGCATTGTATGGAAGAAACGGCGAAAGTCCGGTAGTAGTTATTGCAGCAAGCTCACCATCAAATTGTTTCCAATATGCATTTACTGCCGCAAAAATTGCGATTGAACATATGACCCCCGTAATTTTATTATCTGACGGGTTTATAGCCAACGGCTCTGTACCATGGAAAATTCCTAGCATGGCCGAATATCCAACTATTAAGCCGCCGATTATGACTGAAGAGACAAAAGACTGGAATCCTTATGCCCGTGATGCAGAAAAATTAGCACGAAAATGGGCTATTCCTGGTACAAAAGGATTAGAACACAGAGTTGGAGGTCTTGAAAAAGATGAATTAAAAGGTTCTGTTTCTCACGACCCTCTTAACCATCAAAAGATGGTTAACATACGTGAAGAGAAAGTTCAAAGGGTAAATAAATTTATACCCAAACTCGAAGTCGAAGGAAAAGATTCTGGAGACTTATTAGTTGTTGGATGGGGAGGAACTTATGGACATCTATCTACAGCAGTTAGTCAGTTGCAGGCTGAAGGTAAAAAGATTAGTCTTGCACATTTTAATTACATTAAACCTTTACCTGAAAATACTGCTGAAGTTTTTAGTAAGTTTAATAAGATTGTTGTTTGTGAGATTAACATGGGACAATTTGCTAATTACCTTCGAATGACAAAACCTGATTTTACATATTTACAATACAACAAAGTGCAAGGATTACCTTTTACTATTGTTGAATTAGTTGAACATTTCCAAAAATTATTGGAGGAATAATTATGGCCGAAAATCAAACGATATTAACAGCAAAAGATTTCAAAAGCGATCAGGAAGTAAGATGGTGCCCGGGTTGTGGTGACCACGCCATTATGAATGCTATTCAGAGAGCCCTACCTGAATTAAAAATACCAAAAGAAAAATTTGCATTTATTTCAGGTATAGGATGTTCTTCTCGTTTTCCTTATTATATGAACACCTATGGATTTCATAGTATTCATGGACGTGCACCAGCAATTGCATCAGGAGTTAAAGTAACAAACCCCGAATTAAGTGTTTGGCAAATTACCGGCGATGGAGATGCATTAGCTATTGGTGGAAATCATTTTATTCATGTTGTAAGAAGAAATGTTGATATCAATATTGTTTTATTTAACAACGAAATTTATGGATTAACCAAAGGGCAATATTCACCAACATCTAAATTTGGTGCGATAACCAAAACCTCTCCTTATGGAACGGTAGAGCATCCATTTCATCCCGGAGAATTAGTAATTGGCGCTCAGGGCAAATTTTTTGCTCGTTCCATTGATAACAATCTTAAATTATCGCAAGAAATATTTGTTGAATCAGCTAGACATAAAGGAGCGTCTGTTGTAGAAGTATTGCAGAATTGTGTGATTTATAATGATAAAACACATGCAGCATTAACAGATAGAGAACATAAAGAAGATCGTACCATCATCCTAAAACATGGCGAACCCATGATTTTTGGGAAAAATAAGGATAAAGGATTAATACTTGATGCTGAAAATATGAGACTTAAAGTGGTAGAACTGGGAAAAGAATACTCCGAAAAGGACATTCTTGTTCATAATGCCGAGAATGAAAATCCAGGAATTCATCTTATGTTAGCTAATATGCGATATCCCGATTATCCTGTTGCTTTTGGTGTAATTCGAAATGTTAAAGCCAGAACATATGACCAAAGTGTACAAGAACAGGTTGATATGGTTAAATCTAAATCGTCGATAAAAAATGTTGATGATTTATTAAGAAGTGGAACAACTTGGGAAATTTAAAATATTTCTTCTGTTAATAAAAACGAGCTATCTTAAAAGGTAGCTCGTTTTTTTGTTTATTATTTTTAACTGTTTTAGTTATATAAATATTTTTATTCAGCACAAAAATCATTTATATTTATATAATTATGTATCAACCTGTATTGATTTAATCTATAATTAAAGGGTTTTAAAAATTACCTCTATGGATGATAATGTGCACCAAAATTCAGATTTTAGTAAGTTAATAGCTGAAAATAAAGAGCGCCTTAAGGAATTATCATGCATCAATCAAACCACAAAAATTATAAAAGAGGGGAAGTCGATTGAAGAAACTTTGCAAAAAATTGTTTTAATATTACCTAAAGCCTGGCAATACCCTGAATATGCCGTTGCACGAATGATATTTGATGATAGAGAATATCATAGCCCAGGATTTAAAGAAACTCAATGGATGCAAAGGCAAACTTTTCAAACCATTGATGGAGAAGAAGGAGTTATTGAGATTTCATACCTGAAAGAATTTCCTAATCTATTTGAAGGTCCGTTTTTACAGGAAGAACGCGATTTGATGGTTAATTTATCAAATTTGATTTTAGGGTTTATTAATAGTTTTAGAGCAAAAGATATTATTAAACAGCAAGAAGCTAAACGTGAACAGCGAAAAGATGCTTCAAAAAATGAGGAGAAAGTTTTAAATAGTCGGCAACTATTGCAGAAATTTTTAAATAAACACAATGCCGATCGTGATTTATTGCATGATTTAATGCCTTTTAAAGTAAAGGAAATTCTTCTAATAGCCAATTTATATGATGCTTATAGCATTGAGAAAGAAGGCCGATTTTCCGATCATATTTTGGGTGAGTATTACCAGCTTAACTTAACTTCCATGCCAAGAGTTACCGGTGTTTCAAATAAGGATGAGGCTTTAGAAGCACTTGAATCAAAGCATTTCGATATGGTAATTTTAATGTTGGGTGTAGATAAAAGTACTCCTTTAAAGATAGCAGCCACTTTAAAAAATAAATATCCTTACATTCCGGTTTTTTTATTGTTAAATAACAATAGTGACCTTGCTGAACTTGAAGATCAGAAAAGAGATTTATCGCATATTGATAAATTATTTATCTGGAATGGCGATTCAAAAGTGTTTTTTGCCATGGTAAAATTAATTGAAGACCAGGTTAATGTAGAAAATGATACTAAAATTGGCCTTACCCGTGTAATTTTGCTTATTGAAGATTCGCCTCGGTATTATTCTCGATATCTACCCATGTTGTATAAAATTATTATGGAGCAAACGCAGCGGTTGATTGAAGATGTTAATACCGATGATTTATATAAAGTGTTAAAATTACGAACGCGACCCAAAATTCTTCTTGCAAGTAATTATGAAGAAGCAATGGATATATTTAAGCATTATAGCGATTATTTTTTATGTGTTATTTCTGATGTTAGCTTTCCAAAAAATGGGAAACTAGATCATAATGCAGGATTTGAATTAATACATTATATTAAAGAAAACATTACAAATTTACCCACTGTATTACAATCATCTAATCCTGAAAATGCAAAAAAAACCTACGAAATAAAATCAAATTTTATTAATAAAAATTCGGAAACGTTACTTCAGGATTTAAAAAGTTTTATTAATTATCATTTAGGATTTGGACATTTTGTATATCGTGATAATCAGGGAAGACAAATAGCTGTTGCAAAATCAATGGCCGAGTTTGAGTCCTATCTAAGAACCGTTCCCGAAGATTCATTGGTTTATCATGCGGTAAAAAATCAATTTTCGTTATGGTTAATGGCTCGTGGAGAGATTCAAATTGCAAAAATCATCAATCCTTTAAAAATTACCGATTTTGAGAGTCCCAAACAATTAAGAGATTTTCTCATCAATATACTAAAATTATACCGTACCGAACAGGATAAAGGAAAAATTGTAAACTTCAGTGAATCAGCTCTACTTGAGGAGAGTAATATTGTAAGCCTTGCATCTGGTGCATTGGGAGGGAAGGGTAGAGGGTTGGCATTTATCAACACATTAATTTATAATTTTAAGTTTAAAGAACTTTTACCGCTAATTAAGGTCCGAACACCTCGTACAAGTATAATTGGTACGGATGAGTTCGATATGTTTATTGAGGTTAATAAATTGGGAGAAACAATTTTTCATGAACAGAATTATGAAACATTACGCAACAAATTTATACAAGGAGAACTTTCGTATACCCTAAAAAAAAGATTAAAGGTTTTTGTTGAGAAGATTACCAACCCAATTGCTGTCCGTTCGTCAAGTTTGTTTGAAGATAGTATAACACAGCCCTTTTCTGGTATTTTTGAAACCTATATTCTACCCAATAATCATCTCGATTTTCAAGAACGATACGAACAGCTAATGAATGCCATTAAATTGGTATTTGCATCCATTTATTCAAAAAATGCGCGTACTTATTTTAAAGCTATCGGACACAAGGTTGAGGAAGAAAAAATGGCTGTTGTGTTACAAGAAGTAGTTGGGAATGAATTTGTCGATTATTATTATCCGCATATTAGCGGGACAGCTCAATCGCATAATTTTTATCCTGTAGCGCATATGAAGCCCGATGAAGGCTTTGCTGTTGCTGCATTAGGTTTAGGTCAATATGTTGTGGAAGGAGAAAAAGCTTTTCGTTTTTCACCTTCCTATCCAACCCTTGAAATTGTTTCGAACAAAGATTTATATAAAAATTCTCAATTGTATTTTTATGCAGTTAATCTATCCAAAACAGATATTAATTTACTTGAAGGCGAAGATGCAGGATTGATAAAACTTGATATTAACGAATCAGAAAAACACGGAACCATAAAGCATCTGGCTTCGGTTTATAATCCCGATAACGACTTAATTACACCCGGATTGGATAGTTATGGTCCACGAATAATTAATTTTGCCAATATCTTAAAATATGATTATATACCTTTAGCCAAAACAATTAATGTTATTCTTGATATTGTTAAAGAATCGTTGGGGTCGCCAGTTGAGATTGAATTTGCTGTAGATTTGAATAAAGATAAAAATGGATTGGCATCTTTTTATCTATTACAGATTAAACCATTGGTATGTAATGAAGATGATTTTAATGTTGATATTGAAAAAATTGAGGAGGAAGATTTAGTACTTTATTCAGAAAAGACGATGGGTAATGGAAAACTTCAAAACATCAAAGATGTTATATATGTGGTTCCTGAAAAATTTAATAATACACATACTTTAGAAATGGCCAGTGAAATAGAAAAGTTAAATCAAAAGATGCATGAGGCCGGTAAGCAATATGTGTTAATTGGACCGGGAAGGTGGGGTACTCGTGATAAATTTATCGGAATTCCTGTTTCGTGGCCACAAATTTCAAATGCTAAGATTATTGTTGAAATGAGTCTTGATGATTTTGTACTTGATGCATCATTGGGTTCACATTTTTTTCATAATGTTACCTCAATGAATGTCGGATATTTTTCTGTAAATCATAAATCGATTAGAGATTATATTTCGTGGGATATCTTAAAAAATCAAAAGGTGGTTGAACAAACAAATTATTTTAAGCATGTTGCATTTAAAAAACCTTTAACCATTACAATGGATGGCAAAAAGATGATTGCTACGATTACATGGGCAAATAATGAATAATTAGAAAAAGAATTTACTATGAGTTTTTATACCAACCAACAAGATAATTTAAAAATAGATTTTAACG